>JBLHOB010000014.1:0-16109 GCA_047619425.1 Myxococcota bacterium | reverse complement strand
GGGCGCTTGATGCCGCGCGCAGCGAGTTCTGGCAGCACCTCGATGAGATCCGGGTTGAGCCACGCGGTGCGGCCAAGCCGCGATTGGAAAACGAGGGAGGTGTCTTCCTCGCTGAGCTCAAGCGTGCGGCGCAGCTCGCGTGCGGTAGCGAAGCAGTGTGCTCGGTAGCAGCTGCGATTCTTGCTCGACATGACATCGCAGCACCCCTCACGGGTGAGGCAGTGTGTGCCGCTGGAGTCAAGATCGCGCACCTGCCACTCGGGCAAGCCGTGAAAGCTCAACACGACATGGTCGGGTTTGAATTGTTTAAGGATTGGGCGTGCAACATTAGCCGTCGCTTCGCAAAAGCGCGGGTCGTCAAAGAACGCTGCAGCCGTGCGAACCGGGGGTGGGGCTTTGATGCCTTCGAGGACCCGCCCGACCTCGGCTAGAGCACTGCCCGTCGATGCGATGGCGTACTGAGGGAACAATGGGAGCACGACAATGGTGGCAACGTCCTTGGCCAGGAGTGCTTCGACGCTACTTGCAATGCTCGGCGAGCCGTAGCGCATGGCCAGCTCGACGCAGAACTCGTCGCCGAGCTGATTCGCCACACCTTGTGCCAGTTTTTGCCCATGGTGAAGTAGTGGCGAACCCTCATCGAGCCAAATGCTCTGGTAGGCCGCTGCAGAAACCTTGGGGCGGAACGGCAAAATCACCAGGTTCAGCAGCAGCCAACGCAGCGGTTGTCGAAGGTTAATAACGCGAGGATCGCTCAAGAACTGGCGTAAATAGCGGCGAACGTCCCCCACGCTCGGTGAGTCGGGAGTGCCGAGATTTACGAGAAGTACGCCTGTCGGTCGCGAGTCGGTAGTCACGCGCTGAGGATGCCACAAGCCGAAGCGATACGCGGCCCACCGGCGCTGGTCCATTGTGAGAAAAGGGCAGTGTTGATGCGCGTCGAAGTCTGTACCTTGTTGACGTTCAATCGTGTCGCTCCGTGATCGACGTCGAAGAGGGCCGGTTGAACACCGTGGCAAACATCCCAAACGCAGATTTTGAAACTTGGGGGGACGAATGGCGTCGGTTCTGATCGTCGAAGACGAAAAGTCATTGCGCGAAACGCTTACGCGTTTTCTCAAGCGCGAAGGCCACGAAGTGATTTCCGCAGCCGATGGCCGTGAGGCATTCGACCATGGCATCTCGGCTGAGCCCGAGATTCTTGTGACCGATTGGATGCTGAAGAACCATATTCATGGCCTGCACATTTCGGAAGCCTTTAAGGCGATTAATCCATCGCTCCACACAATTTTGATTACGGGTTTCCCGTCGAAAGACCTGCTTTCCGAGTCGGACCGCGGCGGCGTCCTGCAGTTGCTCGAAAAACCCTTCGACCTCGAAGAACTTAGGCGTGCCGTCGCGAACGCGTCTCAGGCCAAACGCCTGCCGGGTCGATCGAGCCCGCTGGCGGTGATCGAACTCGATCTCGAGGGCAAGCTGCATTTCGTCAGCGAACGCGCCCACGAGTTCTTTGGTGAAACCGCGGGAGGACGCGGCGCCAGCCAATTGCAGGACGTGCTCGGCCCCGAAGTCATGTCGCAACTCTCGCGTGCAAAAGAAGACTGGGTGAGTTGTACGACCCTTGCCGACAACCCGCCAAACGCAGAAAGCCCCCGTTGGCTGGTGCGCGCGCGTTTACTCACAGAACGACAGGGCTATCTCGTCGTATTGTTGCGCGAAGACGAGTTGCCTTTGACGAGTGATCCGCGCGTGCGAATCCTGCTGGATCATCGCAGTCGCTCAAAACCGATTTTGCCGGACCACGGGCCCGTGGTTGTCGTTGAGCCCGACGGCGCCGTGCGTCGACTACTGGTTTCGCAGATCGAACGCATCGGCACGCTCTGCTACCCGACCGACGATATCGTTCGCGCGTTGAAGCTACTGTCCGCAGAGCCCCGCACAGCGACCGTGTTGATCGACTTCCAACTCGCCGGCGAACGGATGGAGGAGTGGGTCGACGCCGTTCGCGCAGCAAGGCCGGGCGTTACGGTAATCGGGACCGGGGGAAGTGGCTCCGAGGAAGACCTGCTCGCCGTGGGCGTGACTCGAGTGCTGCCGAAGCCTTGGCGCATCATGGACCTGCTCGACGCCATGACGCAGTAGCAACGCGCGGCCCGAGCTCCTAGTTGCGGCCGGGGCCCCGATGCCATTTGCCCAACCACATCGACAGCGCGATGTAGTAGGCGGGGTAGATCAGCGTGATCTCAGCCACGTAGTAGGGCTCTGCGCTTTCGGGGAAAGCCACTGCGAGGCCGACCACGATGCTCCAGATCAAGCCACCCAGGCACGTACTGATCCTCAGGACCTTCATTTTGCTTGGGTAGATGTATTTGAATGGTACAAACACGGCGATCGACAGCAGAAGCAACCACGAGTCGCCCGACAATGGCGAGATGTCGAGTAGCCACAGGTAGAGGGCGAGCACGTTCCAATACGAGGGGAAGCCGAGAAAAAAGTTGTCTTCGGTTTTCGCGTCGAGTTGTGAGAAGCCGTAGCTACTTGCGAGAACGGGTAGGGCGATAAAAAACCAGTTTGAAAGGCTGCCTGCGGCCGCCATGAAAACCACCGGCACAATCACAAAGTTGACGAAGTCGATGATGTCGTCGAGGCGGCGGCCGTCCACCTTTGGGAGAACTTGCGAAACACCCACCGCACGGGCCATGGTGCCGTCGACGCTGTCGATGAACATGGTGAGGAGCATCAACACGCCGGCGAGCTGTAGGTCGCCTTTAGCGATGGCGACTAGGGCGAGAGCACCGAACACGCCGCCACTGGCGGTGAACAGGTGGACGCTCCAGGCTAAAATCTTGCGTTGGGCCAAGTGCGGTGCAGACATCAACTTCCCCTCGCTCAGAGTTGGACGTACACGGCGAGTTGGCCGGCCCCGGTTGGGCGAGGCAGAATATATCAAAGGCGCGCCTCTCGGGGTCGCGCTTTGTGGGTTGGGTTACTAGTCTCGCGTCGGAAACCCCGACTGCAGAGACCTTGGTTCGACTTCATTCGATCAAGTGCCGGGGCGCGCGGGCCGATCTTTGGTGAGCCCGGCGAAATGCTCGCAAAACCACGAGCAGCTGCGCGGCACAAGATCAAGAAGAGACGAAGGAGTTCGAAAAGATGTCGATATCGGTTGTGGTCCCGAATCTAGGTGAGAGCGTCGTCGAAGGCACAGTGGCCCGTTGGCTGGTGGCCGAAGGTGAGAGCGTCACCATGGATCAAATTATCGTCGAGCTGACGACCGACAAGGTCGACGTCGAAATCCCGTCTCCGAGTGCCGGCGTGATTGAGAAAATTGTTGCAGGCGTGGACGATACGGTTGAAGTTGGCGCCGAACTGGCTGTGATTGACGAAAACGGCACGGCACAAGCGACAAGCCAGCCGATTGTCTCGTCTCCGCCACCGGCCCCGCCGGAAGCGGCTCCCGCCCTCGCGCCTATCCCTGCTCCCGGGCCGACTGCCCCCGCACCGACTCCGCTCGCCCAGCGCGCAGCGGACCAAGCGGGCGTCGATACTTCACAACTTCAGGGGAGCGGCGGCCATGGCCGTGTGACCCAGCGCGACGTCGTCGCCCAGCAGCCGGCGGCTCAGCAACCGGCCCCTCAGCAACCGGCTCCTCAGCAACCGGCTCCTCAGCAACCGGCTCCGGCGGTGGCACTCGCCGCTCCGGTCGCGCAAGCGGCACCTCCGATCCCCGCACGGGCG
Source organism: Myxococcota bacterium (assembly GCA_047619425.1). GTDB lineage: Bacteria > Myxococcota_A > UBA9160 > UBA9160 > UBA4427 > DUBZ01. Next base: position 12,371 of record JBLHOB010000014.1, on the reverse strand, counting down.
TCCGCCAAACGCGCGCAAGCACCGGCAATGGGTGCGGCCATCGAAGAAGGGGATCGCGTGATCCCGATGTCGCGACTGCGCAAGCTCGTCGCCGACCACATGGTTTACTCCAAGCGCACAAGCCCCCATGTCGGCACGGTTACCGAAATTGACATGACTGCCGTGGTGGAGCTGCGCAAAGCAAATAAGGCGAAGTTCGAAGCGAACCATCGGATCTCGCTCACCTTCCTGCCGTTTATCATTCACTCGGTGGTGAGGGCGCTGCGCGAGAACCCGGCACTCAACGCCTCGGTGATCGAAGACACCATCGTTGAAAAGCGCGCCATCAACATCGGCATCGCTGTCGAAACCGAGAAGGGCCTCGTGGTCCCGGTGATCCGCGAAGCAGACCGCTTGAGCCTCGCCGGCATGGCGGCCGCAATCGACGATCTGTCGACACGCGCTCGCACCAAGAAGCTCACCGCCGACGATCTGCGCGGCGGCACGTTCACCGTTTCGAACCCCGGGCGCAAAGGCAACTTGTACGGCTTTGCGATTATCAACCAACCGCAGGTAGGTATTTTGCGAATGGGTGAGATGGTGAAGCGTCCGGTTGTGCGCACTCTGGCTGGCGAGGACGCCATCGTGATCCGTTCGATGATGCATCTCGCGCTGTCGTATGATCATCGCGCGGTGGACGGTTCACCGGCCAACAGCTTTCTCTTCCGGATCCGAGAGCTACTCGAAAACGCCGAATTCGATCTGTGAGCTTCGCCGAAGGCACGCAGGCGTCTCGGACCGTGCTGCAGGCAAAGGGCGGTAGGTTGCGCGCCGATTGGCTCGGCTGCGTGGGCTACGCCGAGGCGCTCGAACTGCAATACAAAGCCATCGATGAAGTTCGCACTGGGGGCGAAGACCGTCTGCTGCTGCTCGAGCATCCTCCGGTGGTCACGCTCGGTCGCAGCAGCTCGCGTGTGAATCTTCTTGAAGACGAGGAGGCGCTCGGGCGGCGCGGGGTCGAGGTTGTCGAAGTGAGCCGGGGTGGCGACGTCACCTACCACGGCAGAGGCCAACTCGTTGGCTACTTCATCTCAAACTTGCGCTCGCGCGGTGCACCGGACGTGCATCGCTATTTGCGCGATCTCGAAAGTGCGTTGATCGAAGCCGTGGGCACCTTCGGCGTAGAGGCGATTGGTGTCGAAGGCCGTACTGGTGTGTTTGTGGAAACCCCAGCTGGCGAACCCGTGCGAAAGCTTGCGTCGATTGGAGTCGGGGTTCGACACTGGGTTAGCTACCACGGCTTTGGGCTCAACGTGGATATCGATTTGGCCGAATTCGACGCCATCGTGCCCTGTGGGCTCGACGATGTCGAGATGACGTCCCTGGTGCGCGAAGGGGTGGAGTCAACCGCAACTCTCGGCTCGCGAGTTCGCGATGCGATCGCTGACGCATTCGAAAAACGCTTTGCGGTGGTTGCATCGTAGGCGCGTCTCTTGGACCCTCTCATTTATGAGTGAGTCCGATCGCGTCGAAGTCAAACCCAGCGTGCCAGGCGAACCCCTTGAGCAGGCTATCGAGCAAGCCAATCAGCAGGACTTTGCGAAGGGGCCGCCACCGCTTGCATCCTTTGGGCTGGTGTTGCACCACGACGCATCGTGGACCCACGAAGGCCACGCGTTTCGCAATCGTAAATTGAAGAATCTTTTCGATCGCTCGGTTCGGTATCTGCCCGATGAAGGCGGCGTCTACGTTGTGCAGATCGGCCACTTTCGCGGGCTGGTCGATGTCGAAGAGTCGGGCTTCTTTGTCGACGACATCGATCTCGTCAAAGGGCAGGTCTTGCTCTCAGACAAGTCGAGCGACAAGCTTGAGGTGGCGACGCTCGCAATATCGCCAATCGACGGTGCGTTGCTGTGTCGCGTGAAGACTGACCTTGATCGCGACGGCGTGCAGGCTCGTTTTAGCCACGCGGTACAAGCCGAGTTCTTGAATGCAGTCGATGACGACGGCGCGACGGTCATCGTCGGTGGGAAGCGCGTCGCACTGCCGCCGCTCTAGCTAGCGAGACTTCGGGCGACCACCACGCCGGCGAGTGCCGCGGCCACGCAGACCAGCACGCTGCCGGCCATGTTTGCCGCCGCCAGAGGCAATCGACCCGCCTCGATCAAGCGCACCGTCTCGAGACTAAACGTGGAAAACGTAGTGAATGCCCCTAGGACACCTGTGATCAAAAACAGGCGAAGGGCAGGGGAAGTCAGGCCTCGTTGGTCGAGTACGGTGATCAGCAAGCCAATCGCGAACGAGCCCAGGAAGTTGACGCCCAGGGTTCCCCACGGGAAGGCTGAGGCGAAACGCTGGTCGATCCACAAACTCAGCCCATAGCGCAGCGAGGCGCCGAGCCCGCCACCTGCCATCAAAGCCAGCCACTTCATCTGCCACCACCCCAATTATTTTGGAAACTGCGTAAAGCAGCCACGGGCCAATTGCTAGCAGGCATTCGCGCGCACGGCCCCTTTGGCACTGCAGGGCGGGCCACTGTGAAATTGACTGCGCGCCCTAGGCGCGGTAACTCCTAGCTCCGGTTCGCCGGGCGCCTTGCCGAAAAGAGTCTGAGAAGGCCTCTCAAACGCAGGGCCCACAAGTCGGATGGCGGCGTAGCCAAGTGGTAAGGCACGGGCCTGCAAAGCCCTGATCGCCGGTTCGAATCCGGCCGCCGCCTCCAACTGACTTGCCTAATCAGGCACGTAACTGCGCTGATTTGGGGTGGCTCCCCGAGCGTTCCTCGGACGTACCCCAAAGGAGAGCCGAGTGGTGCTGCTTTGGTGCCTCTTCCCGACCGGCGCGGAGCCCTACTTCGGTATGCCAAGTAGGTGATGAACCCATTACAAACACGTGAAACAGTTCCATTGCGTCCGCCGTACTCCCCGAAGCGTTTCGACCGCGAGTTGTACGTACCGCCGCGAGGTCGAGTCCGAAGTGTGGCCCATGATGCTCATCACCCTACGAATCGCATCGTGCTCTCCGCTGCGCTGCGGAGTGTTTGCTCGCCTGGTCTCCGCTCCGAGCAACGGGCACGCACAGCGTTCATCGGGCTCGCCTGCGCAATCTCAGGCTTATTTATTATCCTCACCTATTCGGAGAACCCGGCACGGCAGTTTGCTACGCGTGGTCATTCGGAAACGCCTCAAGCCAAGCTCTAGGCGCAGATCCATTATGTACGCTTCTGTGCTCGGAACCCCAGTCCGATGAGTAGGGCGGCGAGCGCGATTCGGATCACCGGGGCAAGTCCCGGGAGTTGTGTTGGAGGTGGGTGGGCACCATCCAAATCGCTCATGTGGTCAAGCTCGTTGCTAAGAAGGTTGAGGGCGCATTCCTCGGCTGGGTCGATCGCCGGCGACACGAAGTCGATCGCTTGAAGAGCGCCCCCGTTGATGCCACTCGTACAGGCATTGGGCAGAGTCACATACGAGCCGGTCGTTTCGGCTCGCGCCCCTTCTAGAAGCGGCAGATAGTCGTCACTCGTATCCATCACGTAGAACTGTTCACAAAACTCCGTGATGTCCGATGCATGGTCTACGTCGTAGACCCGGCGCAATAAATACTGCTTAGTCGGGTGACAACTCCGCGTGACGCACGCGCGCTCATGTCGGTTCCATTCACCCGGCAGGTCACCGAGTTTCGGCACTCGCATGATCGAGTTGTTCGTTGTGCCTCCGAGCGGGTCCCATTCTTCGTAGCAGACAACGTTGCGCTCGATGTTGCACGCGGCGGGTGTCATCGTGCCGTCGATACAATCAGCAAAACTTCTACCGTCGAGTTGGCCTGTGTAGTTACCGCCGGCTAGATCGATCAAAGTCTTTGGCAAATCTGTGATGTGCATCAGTTCATCAACGACACCAATGTTTTGAATCACATCCCCCACTACGATCAAGGGCACCTGAGTGCCACACGGGAACGGCGTGCCCTTGATTCCCTCGGAGTCGTCGCACTCGCTGGACATGCCCGCACCCGGTGCACCGTTATCGAAAAAGAAAACCGCAAGATCCGATGACCCACCCGGTCCGAGATGCAGCATTGAGTTGATGATTCCGACTTCGGTGTCCATGTATTCGGCGGCTTCGCGGTACACCAAATCCTTGGCGGAGTTTATCGGGAGGGAGGTTCCTGGGACCCGATCGTCGCGGTTGTCGTCACTTAGGGTGTCGCCGTCGTAGTCGCACAAATCTCCAAGGGGGCCAGCCGAATCCCACGGTGCGTGCGGCGCCGCCCAACCGGCGAAGATCACATGATCGCCGGTTGGATCATTGGCTTGTATCCATGCAATACGCGCTTGCACCGCATCCGAGATCACTCGATTCGTGTAGCCACTGGTGCCGGCTGCCCCGTCACCGTAGAGCGTAAGTGTCCCGTCACGGTCGTATCCATGCCAGTAGTTGTGCCCATAGCATTTTGACGCATTGGCATGCGTGCCCAGCATGCCGTACGTGATCGACGGATTTGCCGCGATAATCGCTGGCGAGTGATCAATCCCCATCGCAGCAATAAAGGTCTCAATGTCGCCATCAGTAGGGGAGAAATCACCCTCCAGATGCAGCTTGCCCACATAGCTAGTCGTGAAGCCAAGCGCCTTGTAGTTGCGCACTAGGTTCCCTGTCGAGTACGGATCAACCTCGATAGGCGAGTCGCCGTTTGCGCCTACCACTCTGCCGTACAAATTCTCGGCCCTGCGAATCTCGCCGTAGCCAAAAAATGCCGCGCGCGTTGGCGAACAGTTCCCGTAGACGACAAAATTGTCGAATCGGACACCAGCTGCGGCCATCGTATCGAGGCTGGGGGTCGATATTCTTTCGCTCGGATCCGCAACCGTATCGATCCCCGCCGTTCGATAGACCTCGACGCCTCCGCGGCTCCCATCGTCGCCGATGTGAATGACATGAATCTTCTGAGCACTGGCGCCCTGAGCGAACAACCCAAAGGTCAACAGGCACAACGGCAGCAGCTTATGACGAGGCCGATTTCCCACTCAGACGCTCCAATCCAAGTCAATTCTTGGCAGCCGGCCCCAGCCCGAATCTGTAAGCGCGACGAACGTGATTGACGCCCTGCCGTATGGCCATTGTACAGCAATTCAAACTACGAATGCGTATTACTGTTGCGTGGTTCTTCGGCTATTACGATCACCTCCCTTGAGGCCGTTCGGAAGTGGGCAAGTTGAAAAAAAGGTGCGTTTCGCCGTGGGCACCGCCAACGCGTAAATCGCTGCGTTCGATTTGAGCGACGAGTCCGAACCGAGTTGCCCTGCCATTGAGTCGAGTGCCGCTTTTGAGCAATTCAATATCGCGACGACTCGTCGCCGAGCCTATGGGCAGTTGCTCTGCACAAGCTTCATGACGTGAGGGCTGTGGTCCTGTGCACCAATGGTGCGATCGATCATGTTCCATTCGAGATCGAGACTCAGGACGCGTTGGGTCGGGTGTTCATCATTCCACTGCCTACACATCCAAAGCACATAGTTCGTTGGAATCGTGTCCGCCCGTCGCACGACCTGTTCGTTAAAAATGCCCCAACGATAGGAGTCGCCTGCCCAGGGGACCGAGTCTGGAGGGGATGCCGTGTATGGCGCACCATTTCGATTCAGGTCGATATGCTGTCCATCAGAAAGAAGCCCGGGAGCACTGAACCAACCGTCGTGATGCATGACAGATGGCGAGAACACTTCAAAGGGCTGAATCTGGCGCAACCAGATTCCGATCCCTTTAATGGGCTGCGGTACGAGATGCACCTGGGCGCCCACGGATGCAAACACGGGGATCATAAAAAGAGGGACCAAGAGCAGCACCTCGAGCAAACGACCGGGTCGTTTGACGCGTATTGAATCTTCTTCATAGGTGTCGTCCGCCGGCAACTGTTTGACCTGGCCTCGATCCCAGAACAATGGCGGCAACACGGCAAGCGCCGCTGCGAGCGAAACGAACGGAGCGACACCGAGGGTCATCGTGACGATCAGGGTGATGTGGAAAGCGTAAATCATGGCCACCGCTACGAGACGAAGCGGCTGGGTGGCAATGGGCGAGAGCAAAATGACAAAAATTCCCAGCTCTGCCCAAGGAGTTAGGAGCGACCCCAGAGTCGCGAACTGTGGAAAGTTCAAAATCCAAGCGGAGTATGGGGTTGCCCAGTACTGCTGACCCATCACGTACGAGAGCGCAGACCCATCGACGGTCCAATCCGGGCCCGTCTTGCCCGCACCTCCGATGAAGTAGATCACCGCGATCTGAAGCAGTAGTCCAGCGGTGGCGACTCCGATGACGGGGGTTATCTCGATGCGCCGGCTAGGCTGCATGAGGGCTTTCACCGAGTAGCTCCTATCGAGCGGCAGGAACATCGACCAGAAGAGCAGCCGTGCCAAAAGTTCGTCGCCGTAGTTCATGATCACGGGATTTCGAATGGAGAGACAATAGAATCCGAGCCATGCCACCAAGCTGGCAGCTCGGGTTCCCACGCCAAGAACTAGCAATACCCCGCACAGGCCCAGTGCGCTGGGCAGCAACCATTCGATCGCTTCGGGTGCAAGGGTAAAGGGCAAGAGCAGGTAGGCCCGGGCGGGCGTCAACGCTTTGATGAATGTCTCGAGAGGCAGGACCCCGTCGGCACCGTAGATACTTCCGAAGTCGCGTCCGAAACTCCCGATCGTGAAGAGCACGCAGAGCCCAAGGCAGATCCGAAACGCACCGAGCGAGCGGGGATCAAGACCGACCACAGGGTGCAGTCCGTGTGGAATGATCGACCGCGATGAGTCTGACTTGGTTTGAGGCATCGCATTGAATTGTAGTGACTTCGTGGTCGGTATTCGAGAATTCGTAGCGACGTATCCTATTCGTCTTCGCGGCCGTCGCGCGCAGGATAAGCAAGCCTCCTTACGCTCAAAGTGGACTTGCCCCATAACTGTTGGCACGTAGAAGATTCGCATTGGGGGTTGTCAGGCGGTCGACCCAATCGGCGAGGTGCTCGAGTACTTTCCAGGCAACAAGCGAATCGCCAACCCGGCAAAGGCCAGCGACAGCAACGCAATGATACTCAGACCGATGTTTTCGCCGATGCGCAAAATAGTCGGCTAGGGCACGAGGTGGCTTGATGACGCCAAGAGCCTTGGGCACCTGCGGGTCTACAGACGGCGTTTAAGGTTCGGACCGTGGTCTGATTGCTCAAGTTTCGGGAGCGCAGACGCGCTCACTGATTCCTTTTCCGCCGATCGCGCCGTCCTTGGGACTCTTCCAGCAGCTCTGCCTTGAAGAGCTCAAGGCGGATGGCGTGCGTGTTCTTGGCTTTGCGGCGCGCCTCGCCTTCGAGGTTGTCGATTGCAAGGCGGTAGGCGTTTAGGGATGAGCGAGCGTTGTTTTGCTTAGCCAAAAACTCGGCGAGCTTGATAAGCCCGGGGCCGATGTCAGCGTTGAGTTCTTCGAGCCCGTCGACGCGATTCAAGATCGACTCTCTTTCAATGGCCTCAATGCGCTCGTTCATTGCCGAGTTCGAGCCAATGGTGGCTACGAGGAGTGCGAGGACAATCGCAACGACTGCGGCATTGAAGATCCGTACGGTGGGGTGGGTGGGTGCGTTGTGTTGAGAGCGAAACTGGCCGGAAATGAGGGCGAGGACAATCACCGAGAGCAGCGGATATAAGCGAACGGTGAACATCCACAAGTAGTTCTTGATGAACCGCGAACCCTCTTGGCGCCACTCCGGCTGTAGCGTGATGCCGAATTGCAGAAAGCTCGCTGTTAGCCGGGCGTCGCAAAGGATCGCAACTGAGATTGTGCAGACGAAGTAGGAAAGCATCACGACCGTGGCTGCTCGCAGCCAGTAGCGCGCAGTAAAGAAGCCGGGCAGGGCGAGCACGTAACCGATCGGGAAGCCGAAGGTGAAGAGCAGCGAGGGCACTTTGAATGAGCCGCGCAGGGGGCCGATCCACGTGGTGAACGCGTAGCCGTCTTCGATGAAGTCAATGCTCTTGATGTAGTAGGGAGAGCTGATGAGGCCGAGGAGGTTGCGAGCCCCCCGCGCGATCAGGACCTCGATGACGGGGGCGAGGATCTGCACGGCCGCAGTGACGACTAAATAGGCCACCACCAGGCGAACGAGGAAGGGGAGGACCTTCGCGAGGCTCGCGGTCGGGATGAGTTGCGACGCGCCACTTGAGTTTTCAGTTTGCTTGGGGTCGGTCACTGCCTTGGCCGTGGTTGTTTGCTCCGGCTGCGAGTTTACACGTCGGCTGCAACTGCCCAAAGTGGTGGGAATCAATTTTGCCAAGTCACGCGTAAACTGCCGATCTAGCTATACTACCGACCATCATGTGTGGCATCGATGGCATCATCGTCTACGGCGAGGGAGCACCCGTCTCCCCGGACAAGTTGCAGGCGATGGGCGATGCCCAACGCCATCGCGGCCCCGACGACGAAGGCCAGTGGATCTCCCAGGATGGACGTACCGGTCTTGGCCACCGTCGTCTGTCAATTGTCGACCTCTCGCCCTCCGGACATCAGCCGATGGCGACCCGGGATGGCCGCTATCAAATCGTCTTCAACGGCGAGATCTACAATTATCAAAGCCTGCGCAAAGAGCTCGAAGGCGCGGGCCACGTTTTCGAATCGTCGAGCGACACCGAGACTCTCCTGCACGGCTACCGCGAATGGGGCACAGGGCTGCTCGACCGACTGCGAGGCATGTTCGCTTTTGCGATCTACGACGCCGAGCTTCGCGAGACCTTTCTGGCGAAAGACGCGATGGGGATTAAGCCGCTCTATTACAGCGACGACGGCAAGCGAATCGCGTTCGCTTCTGAGGTGCAGGCTCTCAAGCGAGTCGTATCCGATCACGAAGTCGACCCGGAAGGCGTGGCGTCGTTTCTCTCATGGGGCTCCATTGCGCCGCCGCGCACCCTGCACCGCGCCATCAAGGCGATGCCTCCGGCGTCCTGGATGCGCGTAAGCCAAGGACGCGTCGTCGGCCCCGAGATCTACTACCGCCTCGAAGACGAGTTTGGCAGCACGGTGAAGATGAGTGAAGAAGAGGCCGCCGAGTCGGTGCGCGAAGCACTGGTTTCGAGTGTGCAGCATCACATGATCGCCGATGTACCGGTGGGTTCGTTTCTATCGGGTGGCGTCGATTCGTCGGCGCTGGTTGGGCTCATGGCCGAATTACACGATGGGCCGATTCGCACCATCACTCTTTCGATGGACGCGGCCGAACTCGACGAAGGTGATCTCGCTCGCGAGGCCGCCACGCTTTACGGCACCGATCATCACGAGATCCCCATGACCATTGAAGCCGTGCGCGAGAAGATCCCCGCTGCCATTGCTTCCCTGGATCAGCCTTCCATCGACGGTATCAACACCTATTTGGTGTCCGAAGCAACGGTGAAGACCGGGCTCAAGGTGGCAGTCTCGGGCGTAGGCGGTGATGAACTCTTTGGCGGCTACAAGACATTTCAATCGGTGCCGACCGTCGAGGGCTTTCACCGCAAGATGACGTCGCTTCCCGGTGGTGGGATGGCGTTGCGACTTGCCGCGAAGTTTGCCGGCGCGATGCCCCGCAGCATCCTGCAAGCCCGAAGCGTGCGGGTACTTGAGCACGGTGGCGATACGGCTGGCGCCTACTTTGCGACGCGCGGGCTGTTCGCCGCGCAAGAAATTCGCGACTTGCTCTCTCCCGAACTTGCTGAGGCTGTCGACGCGTGTCATCCCCAGCAAGTGCTGAACGAGCGCATCCGCCCGGGAGACTTGCCCGAAGAAGAACGCATCTCGGCTCTTGAGCTTCGTCAGTACATGCAGTGTCAGCTCTTGCGCGACACGGACGCCACGGCGATGCGTCACTCCCTTGAGGTACGCGTGCCTCTGGTTGACCGCGAACTGTTCCGCGCGGTTGCGAAAGTGCCGGCGGCACTTCGCCACAAGGGGCCCGCAAAGTTCCAATTGCGCAACAGCGCGCGGCCGCCGGTGCCCGACGCGCTGTGGGCGCGCACGAAGCAAGGCTTTACGCTGCCGTTTGATCAGTGGCTGCGAGGCGGCTCCCTCGATACGTCACTCCCCGACCATTCGCTGTTTAATGGGAAGGGCCTTTCGGCAGTCAAGCGAGATTTCGAAACCGGTCGCATCAGTTGGTCGCGACTTTGGGCGCTGATCATTTTACGCGAGTACATGTCTTGAGGCGCGCATTGTGGCACTAGAAGGGCGACGGATCTTGATAGACGCGACCGGTGCCAGTATTGGCGGCGGCTACACGTATCTGGTGAACGTCATCCCGCGCTTGTGCGCGCTGGCGCCCGACGCGAAAATTCGCCTGATGTTGCGCCACGACCGTTTGGTCGAGGTCCTCACGCCGGTTGCCGAGGGCCACGACAACTTCGAAATTGTTTCGCTGCCGAGCGTTGGTGTTGGGGCGCGTTTGTTCCACACCTTCTTTTCGATGCCCGGGCTGGCCGCCGAATGGAAGGCCGACGTTTTCTTTTCGGTCGGCGAGGTTGCACCGCTGCGTATGCCGTGCGCCTCGATCGCGAGCTTCCGCAACGCGAACGTTTTTACCAACGACGTGCCACCCACGACCTTTCGCGATCGCATTCGTTTTATGGTGCTCTGGGGGATTGCGCGGTTGGCCGCGTGGAGTTGCGACCGCATCATGTTTGTAAGCCACGACTCGGCGCGCTGGATCGGCGACTCGATTTCAATGCCCGAGCGCAAGCGCGCTGTTATTCATCACGGCATCGATGCCGCCCAGTGGGCTGCAGCCGAGCCCTATCAAGGACACAGCCGTCCCTACATTCTTTCGGTAAGCTCGATCTATCACTACAAAAACTATGTGCGCCTCATTGAGGCCTACCACCGCGTTGCAGCACGAGCGCCGAGCGGGGCGACTCCCGATCTCATCATCATTGGCGACGACTATGACGTTGAGTACCGCGCTGAGATGGAAGCCGCGCGGGCTTCGACTGGGGAACTCGCCTCACAGATCCACATCCTCGGCAGTGTCCCCTATGAAGAGGTGAAGTCGTACTGTGCCGGGGCCGAGTTGTTTGTCTTTCCGTCTTATCTCGAGACCTTCGGGCATCCGCTGCTCGAGGCCATGGCCGCGGGAGTACCGCTGGTTGCCTCGGGGATCGACTCGTTTCGCGAAGTGGCGGGTGACGCGGCTCTGTTTGCCGCGTACGACGATGTGGGCGCGATTGCCGATGCAATGGAAGAGGCGCTTCGTCCCGAAGTTGCCGCCGACCTGGTGCGTCGAGGCAATGAGCGGATCACGCACTTCACCTGGGACGCGTCGGTTGCCGAATTGGTGAAGCTGTTTGAGGCGGTGGTCCACGAGCGCGAGGCCACTTGATTCTTCGCCTCTGAGCTAGCTGCGGATCAGCGCTGGCATTGCTCGCCGGGAATGCCCGTGCAGACGGGCGGGCCGGGGATGGCGTCCAGCGGAATTTTTCGCTCCTTGCTGCACATGTAGGTGTTGCTGCAGACTGAAGGCCGCATAATCTGAAGCGGTTGGAACAAAAACTCAGCCGGTGTCGGAAATGGGCTCGCGACCGATGGCAGCTCGGTATTCGGGACGTCGTTGAGTGCGATCTGGCTCAGGGCCAATTGTCCCTCGCGCTTCATGTCGTAACTGAGAGCGGCTTCGCGAAGCTTGCTACCCGACAAGAATCCAGTGATATCCGCATCCACGTCCATTCTGGACTTGCTGATATTGCCCGGAGGGCTGCCGAGGTGAACGGTGAGTTGTTGGCCTGTGTTCAGGATCGCGGACTGCTTGTGAATCGGGTCGTTGCTAACGACCCATGCCCGGTTTTCAAGGCTTGTGACGTCGGTGTCGCTGCTGATCGAGTCGACGAACACGTGCAGCGTCGAGGTCGAAGGACGGATGATGGATGAGGGTGTATGGATCTCAGGGCGCTTCTTCGAACGGTCACGGCGGGACACGGTCCGCAGCTCGCCGCGCACCAGTTCAATGAGTTCGCCGCGTTGATCGGTTGCTGGGCTGACCATCACCTTGGTCGAAGGGCCAAGCTGCAGCGCGATCGACGAGCCGTACAAGACCGACAAACTCGAGATGCGGTTCGTCTCGAGTTCAATGGGCTCGGAGCGCTCACTCAAGCGATCGTGCATTAACAGGCTCACGCCATTGGCGCGTGGCAGACCCGCGAGCCCCGTGACGATCATCTCGCCGGCGAATGCTGTAGAGGAGGGCAGAGTGCTTGCGGCGAGAAGCGCTGCGAACAGCGCAGCGGCGACCTTGGCCGAAATCAAGCGGGCCAGGTCGGACATGCGCAAAATATGTGAAGGCAACACGGGGCTCACAACGATCATTCTCCTGGGAAGCGTCCTTCGTCTTCGCGTTCTTTCTCGGGC
>JBLHOB010000013.1:0-16780 GCA_047619425.1 Myxococcota bacterium | reverse complement strand
TTACTGTGGCGAACCATGGGGTTGTTCGTACGAGGGTCTGCTTGAGCAGATTGCGCGCCACGCTTCGAGTTTTTTCTTGTAGCCCGCCGCGCGCATGTGTTCGCCCTCCATCAGACTCTCTTGCTCGCCCGGGTCGATCGCTACGTTGTAGAACTCTAGAGCGGCTTCACCCTCTCGATCGAGCTGCTGAACGATCTTGTATTCCCCGAGCCTCATGAAGCGGCCAACGCCAACGGATTCTCCCGCAACGACAATGTGCTTGTCCGGTGGAATGCCAATGAGCAGCTCAGTCAAGTCGCGCATTTCGAAACCATAAGCAGGGTGGGGGAAGCCGAACTCTGGGGGCAGGCGAATACGTGTGAGCATCAAAATGGTGGGCCCGATGTCCATTGTACGCGCGGGCAAGTGAACGCGTTTTCCGGAATCAAGAATAGAGGGCAGACGCATGATCAGTGGAACACGAAGCACTTCGTCGTAAACGGAACCGGCCTTCAGGACGGGTTGATGTTCGCCAAGCGCGAATCCGTGATTCGACGTGACGATCACCAGCGTGTTGTCTTGCAGGGCGGGAGACTCAAGTTGCCCGAATAGTGGCGCGAGCATTTTGTCCATCGCTTCGAGATTCTTATCGTGTTGTTCTCTTGCTTGCTCGACATTCGTCGTCGTGATGGTTCCCGCACTGACATTGACGTAAAGGAAGAAGGCTTTGCCCCGAGCATTGGCGTCACTGCTCTTGAGCCAGGCCGTTGCGTTCGTGACCGATTGCTCTGAGGCGCGAAGTGCATTTTTGTCGGAGCTGTCGCGGTAGTGGTCAAAGCCTTGATCGAGTCCGCGACTCTTTGACAGGACAGGATCCGAGGCAAAGGCGGCCGTAACAAAACCGCTATCGCGCAAGACTTCAGCGATCGTGAGAGCCTCTTCTCTTAAGCCCAGATCGTGGGTTGTAACTTTGTGCTGCTCGGGCGGGAGCGAAGTCATGAGCGTTACAAACGAAGGCAGCAGGCCTGGAGACTGAGCAAAGGCGTTTTCGAACGAAGAGCCTTGGCTTGCGAGTCGTTGGAGTGCGGGGCTGATGGACGTGGAGTTGCCTTGACTCGAAAGGCGCTCGGGCCGCGCGGGGTCGAGGGTAATCAACACAACGTTGGGGTGTGCCGGTGGGCCGATCGGCTTCTCGCTATCGCCACACCCGACCGCAAGGAGTACGACAAACACAGCAAGCCAAAATGAGGCTGTTCCGATTTTTTCGTTTAACGCGTCGCTTCCCGCACCCATCGAGTCACCCCAGTTGCTATTTCCGGCGCCACAACTCTACGCGCTCACTCTGCGAACGCCATGCTGAATTGAATTGCAGCCGAAGGGCCCTTCGATCATCGGGTTGCGCGTCGACGGCAACCAGCGCGGCAATCGGAAGTCGCCCCCAGTCCGTGAGCCAGGCTTGATTGATGTCGACGCGTGGGAATTGCGCCTGCGCTTCTCGCGTAAAGCGCAGTGGGAAGAACGGGACGCGTGCCTGGTAGTTGGTCATCAACACTCCATGCTCAACCGCAAAATGTGCCGCGACGTGCCGCAGGGGGTCGACCAGTGCATCGCGCAGTGGCGTTCGCGTATACAGCGCCGCCGCCACGGTGCCCGTAACTTGATTGTGCTGCGCCGCAGCCTCGACTTCGGCGACAAGTTGGGCACTCGGTGCTGCACTGATGAGAGTCCCGCCAAGAGATACAACCGCCATGGAAATGGGGACGAAGCTCCTTGGGACGTTCCATCGCGCGAGGGGGGCAATGTTGAGTAGGGGCAGGGCGAGCAGTGGAATCCACCAGGCGAAGCGCCCGGTGAGGTAACCGCCTCCGGCGGTGAAGTCGGGTGCGAGCACGTGAAGCAGTGCAAGCGATGCCGCGGCGGCAAGTGAAAAGAGGGCGGCCCAATCCCAAGAACGTGGTGTTTGGCCGGGTAGACAAAGCAAGGCAAAGCCCAGCGAGATGAGCAGGCAGGTGAGCAGCTGTGTCGAAAACGTGAGGGTGCCGAACGTTGCGAGGGTTAGCAGGACGTAGTCGAGGTCGCGCCATTCGAGTTTGGCGTCGCCGGGGCCCCCGGAGACCGTATAGAGCACGGCTGCCAACAGCGGCAACGCGATTGCTCCCGCACGAAGAAGGCGGGACCCGGCTGTCTGCCGAACATCGGTCAACTGCACGAGGGCAAGCAGGCCAGCGAGCAAGGAGGCCGCTACCGCGTGAAACGCCAAGACGAGCGCCCCGCACCCCCAGCCGACTACCGCAGCCGTTGGGAAAATATTCTGCCGCAGTCGGAAAGTCAAACAGATGCAGAGCAGCGCGAGATCTGCACCGAGTTGATAGCTGTAAAAACCCATGAACAGCGACCAGGGCAGTGCGAATGCGAGACCGACAAATGCAGTCGGGTAGACACGGCGCCCACACTCGTGAAGCCACCATGTTGAGAAGATGGCAATGAATAGAATGTGAAGCGCTATGACGGAGCGTTCGATTGCCCAGCCCGGGAGTGCGGCGGAAAGCGGCAAGCCGACGACAATGAACCCCAAGTTTGTTGGCGACTCGAATGCGAGGCGATGCAGTGTGCCGCGCGGCGGTGCGTCGCCAAGCAATTCGGCAATCAGCGTGAGGTTGTAGCGATGGCTCGGCCCATCTTGGGTTGGGATCGCAGGTGCGGCAAAACACAGGATCACAAGTCCTACAACGAGGGCCCAATAGATGCGGGCATCTCGCGTATTCACGGCGGGCCGATCGCTTGGACTTGGCGCGGTAGAGGACATCTACCGAAGTCTAGAAGAGACAACGCGCTTTGGCTGGCGCGCTACTCCTTCACGATCAGGTGATCGTGCAATTCGTTTGCGTCGTCGCCTGCGATTGGGAAGTGCGGGGTCAGAAGTTCGCCGCAGCGCTCGATCGCCGCACACATCCCCTCCGCCAGATCTCCACCCTTGACTCCGCCGATCATCAAGTCGACGACCTCCTGCCAGGCCTCCGTATCGAGCTTTTCGGAGATCCCATGGTCGGCGAGCACGACTGCTCGATGCTCCATTAAGGACACCATGAGCAAGACACCCGTGCGCCCATCGGTCTTGCCCAAGTCGAGTTCGTAAAATTCGAGTTGGGCTCGTAGGTCGACTTGGCGCATTTGGTCGGGGCGCGGCGTCATGAGACGATCCACCCAGTCAAACCGCGAAACCCAGTAGCCCACGCCAGCGGCAGTGAGCCAACAAGCCGCAATGCCGATTGGATCGCTACCGAGCCAGTCGGATGCCAGCGCGGGAAGGTCTGCGATATAGGCTGCCAGCAGGAGCAACGAAAAGACCAACAAGGGCACATGGCCTGTGGTCGAAGATTTGCGCACCAATACCGGGACGATTTCGCCCGAAGTCGTGGCTTCGGCTTTGGCGATCGCCTGCTCGATGCGCTCGTGTCCTGAAGCGCCGAGTGCGCTTGTTGCCCATTGGGGAAGGGAATCCATCACCATCCTCCTGAGGCGCCGCCGCCACTAAACCCGCCACCACCGCCCGAGAAACCACCGCCACCAAAGCCGCCACCACCTGAGAATCCACCGCCACCGCCCCAGTAGTAGCCGCCGCGACGTCGGTAATGGCTGCCGCCGCCAAAGAGTCCAGCACGCATCAAAACCATTGGGATGCCGAGCAACAGAAACATCAGCGTGCTGAACGGGCTGCCGCCCGAACGCCGGCCTCGGCGCTTGTTTGGGTTTCGCAGGCTGCCTTCGAGGTAGGGGCGCAAATCAATTTTGGGGTTGGTGCGTTGCGCGATCTGATAGACGCCCATCGTCAGGCCCGCGTCGATGTCACCTTCGCGGAATAATGGCGTGATGGCTTCGTCGATGATTCGCTTTGAGTAGGCGTCGGTGAGTGCTCCTTCGAGTCCCTGGCCAACCTCGATACGCACGCGACGTTCGTCGCGGGCAAGCATCAACAACACGCCGTTGTCTTCTTTACCGCTTCCAAGCTGCCACTTGTCGGTGACGCGAATGGACGCCTGCTCGATGGTCTCGCCCTCGAGACTCTTTACCGT
Organism: Myxococcota bacterium; assembly: GCA_047619425.1. Taxonomy (GTDB): domain Bacteria; phylum Myxococcota_A; class UBA9160; order UBA9160; family UBA4427; genus DUBZ01. The sequence continues at coordinate 12,728 of JBLHOB010000013.1, read as the reverse complement.
CAGGACAGCGATCTGTGTCGCGCCTTGCTTTTGAAGGGCGCGAATCGCGTCTTCAAGCCTCTGCTTACTCGAAGGGGAGAGCAGCCCCGCCGTGTCGACGACAGGGGACGAGAGAGCGGGGACTACGAACTCGGCCGCAGCCTGAGTTGAAACAACGCTCGTGAGCAACGCCAATCCGAGCAGCATGCCGCCGAGCGATCGGCACCGAATCGGCAGCGGGTGCATCTAGAACGCGACCTCAGGTGCTTTCTCGACGGTCTTTTGTTCAGCGGCATCGAGCGACCATTGGGGGCGCTTCTCATGGTGATAGAGCAGGCTGTTGGTCAAGCTCGTGGGCGGCACCGTGACGAGGTCGTTGAATTGTCGAATCGATTCAATGTGACGCTGTCGCGCAATTGTGATTCGGTTTTCAGTGCCTTCAAGCTGTGCTTGCAGCTCGCGAAAGTTCCGGTCCGCCTTCAAGTCGGGATAGCGCTCGGAAACAACCATCAAACGACCCAACGCCTGGGACAACCCACCTTGTGCCGATTGGAATTGCTGGATCTGCTCGGCGCTCGCGTTGGAGGGATCAATCGTCATGGCCGTGGCCTTGGCTCGAGCCTCGACTACCGCGGACAGGGTTTCCTTCTCGTGAGAGGCATAGCCTTTGACGGTGCTGACGAGGTTTGGGATCAGGTCGGCGCGGCGCTTGTATTGGTTGGTGACCTCTGCCACCGACGCATCAAGAGCGTTCAGGCTCTGGGGAATCGACTGCACACCACATCCCCCGAGTAGGGTGACGGCGAGCAGTATCGAGATTGCCAGGGGTGCACGGGTAGCTTGATTTGATGAGCGAAAGCGCATGAGGGTTCTCCCAGAATCGTGGCGCGCAGATGTTGTTACGCAGACGTAAACAAGGCGCGAAGATCTGGGCGCAGCACGCCAAATGTCAACCGCATGCATGGTAGGACAAACGCGATTGCTCTCTAGTTCATGGCCTCGAAGTCGGACAAGTCGCCGCTAGTCTCAAAGCCGTCATCACCCTCTTCAATGCTGTAGCCCTCGTCGGGGTTGCCGTCCCAGAACTGCAGGACGCGAACGAAGTGATAAATAGCGGTGAGGGCCTGCCAGCCGACGATTGCGTAAAACGCCTCAATCCCGACCCCGAGAGGCAGGGCCACGACGAAGATGGCCAAGTTGACGTTGCGTCGAGAGACGAAGGTGCGCAGTTTTACGTCGATGGGGCGAAAGTCCTGGATTGAGCGACCGGTGCAAACCTTGAATAGGCGTTCGAGCATGCGGTCAAATACGTAAATGCCCATGCTCCAGATTGAGGCTTGGAACACTGGGGAAAACGGGTCGCCGCCGCTGAGGCCCCAAGCCCAACCGAAATACCAGAACGGTGGGTGAATGAGGTCGGTGCCGTGGTCGAGCAGGTTGCCTTGGGGCGAGGACGTGAAGGTTACGCGTGCGAGCTTGCCATCGACCGAGTCGAGCACACTCATGGCAAATGCCAGGATCATGCCGGGCACCCAGGCCGCAGCGGCAAATAGCGGGATCGCGCCAAAGGTAGCGATGATGCTGATGATGGTGATGGTGTTGGGCTTTACTCGCCATTTGGCGAGCGGATGCACCATGCGCCAAACCAAGGGCGGATAAACGTGCTTCGTCATGAAGTCCGTGGCGCCCTTGTAGTTGGAGTGAAACAAGAAGCGCTCGACTTCGTCAACGATCTGGTCGCTGGAAATCTTGAAAATGTAGGGAGCGAGTGTGCGTCGCAGCTTGGGGATGTAGCCGTTGAACTTTTGCGGGTTCATTTCTTTCGCAGCGCCTAGCTCGATGAGAACGTCGGCCAACCCGACCATGGTAGTCACTGAAGCGTCGATGACCGGTATCTCATTGCTCACGCGGAATGCGGTGCAGCGGCCTTCGCCCTCACCGGCATAGAAGACGTTGTTCTTTTGTCGTCCAGCGAGATGGGTGATGAGTCGACCGTCGACCTCGGTGTCACCGGACATGCAGATGACCGCCGAGCCGTTGGCGTCGTTTACCGCCGAGCTGAGGCGCTCGCCCAGGGACTTGCCGCTGGTCGACCAAGTCATCGTAATGTGTGCGCCGAGAGTGGTTTTGATGTTCGGGATGCGCGCATTCTCGGGCAACTCAACGCGAATCTCACTGGTGCGATCCGGGATGACGGTGCGCTTGAGATCTGCGGCGAGTTGCGGGGCCAACTCAGAGAGCTTGCTGATGTTTCCTTCCGTCAACGCGTTGAGATCGCAAATATCGCGGACAATTCGTATCTGACGTTCGACTAGGCTCAGTCCAAAAATTTCAGTGTCTGATCCCGGCTGTGTCGCGTCGATCCAGAAGAGCATTGCCTACTCCCTGATCGCCTGCCTTCGCGGCGGCGATCCTTACTTGCAGTCTAATCACGATGCATGGACTAGACGGTAGGCTGCGGGTGGATCCAGCAACGCCGTTGACCATTTATGCAACAGATTCGGGAGACTCGCGTAAACAATCGACAATCAACTCGCGCGCGTCAAGCGTCATTGCGCCTAACTCACACGGTCTATCGCAGTTGTCTCGCAAGCCTCATGTGTGAAATTGAATTCTCTCATTCGGAACGCGTCGTGTTTCGCCTGGTGCTTCTCTTCGTACTTTTCTTCGTACTTTTCTTCGTACTTTTCTTGATGAAGAACGAACACAACAAAACGAGCGCGCGCGATACCGCCCCATACGACCCACGTTAGCTCACAATGGCCCGGCTCTAACCGACATGTTTTTGCAAGTATTTGAGATTGCGGGGGAATTTGACTAAAAACATTGAGATCGCGATCACTCGGCGACTCGGGATGTGGCGCAAGATACGCTGCCACCACGGCGGGACTATTGGCCGTCCGCGGGGGTCGGTGCGGAGTTGATCCAAAACCCAGCAGATAGTGACGAATAATCCCATGGGACCTGGCTGCCCTTGGTGTACTCAACCACATCACGCCTCACCTTTTGAAATACGGTTCTAATATCCTCACCGGGGACAGCAATATGGCTGAGCAGTGCGCGGGTGAAAGGGCTGTGGTCGCGCGTTCCGTCGAAGGCGACGTGTCCGGGTGCCGTGGCAAACGCGACAAACGTATCCAGTCCTCCTGGCAGCTCGGCAAGGCCCGGTTCGAACCGCAGCCTGGTTCTTACTTTGCCCTCTGCCGGCCGACTACTCTCGCGCACAGATGCGCGCTCGAATTCCGCAGTCAGAGGGTTCTCGCGGCAGGCATCGACGAGGATGGCAAGTTGAGCTCCCCCTGATCGCAGCGACTCGACGGCCTGATTGAGTGAGACCAAGCCCGTGTCGATCGCAGCGGTGCGGGGCTCGAAGCCGACGGGAACCATGTAATTCTCGCCATCGATCTGCATCGCATGTCCGGCATAGAAGAAGATGACCTGGTCGGCGTTGCTCGCCTCTTTTTCAAAGGAAGTCAGCGCCTGGTTCAGTTCGTCTACGGGCCGATCGATTGCGGTCGTAACGCGCCAGCCGGTCGCCTCGAGCTGTTCACCCATGACACGGGCGTCCTGGCTTGGGCTCTTTAGCGGTGTCGTATGCAGGTAGTCGCCATTGCCTACGACCAACGCAACGCGTGCGCTTTGCGGCGTCGCGCAGCCCCAAGACGAAAGCAAAAGCCCGGCCGCGCAGAGATATAGGCAGGGTAGTAGATAGAAGGAGCGCGATGTCGGTCGCAATTTCATTTGAAGCTTTCCCACAATTTCGAGCGTTTTGAGGCGATGCACTTCAATATAGAGACTTCCGCGTAGGCTGCCGAAGGTTCGTCTGCTGGTTCTCCGCCCACAAGGGCGTTAAATGCGAGCATAATCCGATTGTCCGATATCGCGCGTGACATTGTAAAGAGTCTTGAGACGACCGCAGACGGTCTTCGTCTTATCGAAATTGCCGAGGTTCTCGCGCAGGCGGGCGGCCGTGCGGTTTTGGTGGGTGGCGCGGTGCGCGATGGCTTGCTCGGTCTGCCGGTCAAGGATCTGGATGTAGAGGTGTATGGCATCGAGCTCAATGATCTCAAAAAATGCCTGCGTCGCTTTGGCAAGGTGTTGTCCGTGGGGCAGGCATTTGGCGTCTTGATGATCGGCGGGCTTGAGATTGATTTTTCGCTGCCACGCAAGGACAGCAAAGTGGGTGCCGGGCATCGTGGCTTCAATGTCGAGTTTGATCCGACATTGTCTTTCAGCCAAGCAGCAAAGCGACGCGACGTGACGGTCAACAGTATGGGCGTCGACCTCGCGACCATCGAGCTCTTGGACCCGCACGGTGGCCAAGACGATCTGCGCGCAAAGGTTTTGCGGGCGACCGACCCGGCTGCATTCGGCGAAGATCCTCTCCGCGCACTGCGTGTCGCGCAAATGTGTGCTCGTTTTGGTTTTACCGTCGACCGCAAACTTGTCGAATTGTGCGCAACGCTCGACTTGTCCGAGTTACCCGGTGAAAGACTGTTTGAAGAGTTCCGCAAGCTTCTTATCAAAGGACGAAAGCCCTCGGTCGGCCTCGCCTTCCTGCGCGAGAGTCGGCTGTTGCGTTTCTTCCCCGAACTCGAAGCGATGATTGACGTGCCTCAAGACCCCGTCTGGCACCCCGAAGGCGACGTCTGGGTGCACACGTTGATGGTCGTCGATTGCGCAGCCGAGTTGCGCGGTGAGCTCGACGCAGAGCTCGCCAGCGATGTCGAAGCCTTTATGTTTGCAGCTCTTTGTCACGATCTTGGCAAGCCCGGTACGACCCAAGAGGTCGACGGTCGTATTCGCTCTCGCGGGCACGACCTGTCTGGTGTTGAACCAACGGAGTCGCTGTTGGCTCGGCTGCGAGCTTCAACGGAGCTCGTCCGCAAGACGTCGGCATTGGTCGCGGACCATCTAGCCCCTGCACTACTGGTTGAGCAAGGCGCGACGCCGAAGGCTTATCGCCGGCTGGCGCGAAAGCTCGGGGCGGCAGGCGTGTCGATGCGCCTACTTGAGCGCGTTGCTCGCGCAGACCACCTCGGTCGAACTACCGAAGACGCCCTGCGAGGGGAGTTTGCGGCAGGCGACACGTTTTTGCGCGAAGCCGAAGCGCTATCGATCAGCTCCCAGGGCCCACCCGATATTGTGTTGGGTCGACACCTTATTGAGCTCGGCCATGAACCCTCGCCAACCTTTGGGCAGATCCTCGATCGCTGCCGTGAAGTTCAAGACGAGACGGGGCTCTCGGATCCTCAGGTGATTTTGCAACACGTGCTCGAGGGCTAGGTCGCCGGGCTATTCGCCGGACGATTGGGCGCCGTCAAACCGCTCGCCAAATACCTCATTGGGCAGTGCCAGCCCGTTGGTAAGAAACGAGACGCAGTGATACATGCCGACCGTATAGATGAGCTCGAGAATCACGTCGTTGCTGAAGTTGTCTGCTAGCGCGCTCCAGAGTGCCTGGCTAATCGTTGAGGTCTCGTGAAGTTCATCGCAGAGCCTTATCAGGGTGGACTCCTCGGGAGTGAATATCGGATCCTCCGCTTTCGCATTGACGGTCGCGCGGATCCACTCATCGCTCAATCCGAGTGGGCGAGCGAAGGCATTAACGTGGACGCCCCATTCGTATTCGGCGCCACACAGGGCAGTTGTACGGTGGATGACGAGTTCGCGGTGGCGAATATCTACGGGGCCTTTGTCGAGGATGCCGCCTCGCATGAACCGGGGAAAGATGCGCTCGCTGGTGGCGAGTACGCGGAACAAGGCGAGGGGTTCCATGCCTTCGGGCATGATGAGGTCAAATAGCTCTTGGTGGGCGTCCTGGTACGGGGGGGTGAGTGGGGCGATCCGATAGTCGGGCATGCTTACTCCATTCGTCGTGGGCGCCGCGGTTGATCTTGCTACTGAAACCGTAGCAAGATTCGCGACGGAAGCACGCGATGTGCTCGCTAGCGATCTCGAATCGCATATGGTCTAATCGCGAGCTGGAGTACATCTGATGAGCACCCCAAAGCCCGGCAAAGCGGCGCGCGGTACCACGACCGGGCGTCCGATCATGGTCCTGCTCGACATTTTGGGGCGACGCTGGGCGTTGCGGATCCTTTGGGAGTTGAAGGACGACGCACTTACGTTTCGGGAGTTGCGTACGCGCTGCGACGAGATGTCTCCAAGCGTTCTGAACATCCGGCTACACGAGCTAGCCGATGCGGGGATCTTGAAGGGCGAACGCGGCGAGGGCTATCAGCTGACCAAGCACGGCAAAGATCTGCTGCTCGCGATGGCACCGGTCCACAGTTGGTCCGTCGCCTGGGCACGTCGCCAAAGAGCCTGATCGTTCCCCGCGAATTAGATTCGCGCCCACGTCGCTTCGAGCTAACGTGCGGCCTGCAAATCTCGCACTGCGCACCCTGAAGTGCGCCTGCCGAAGGAGAACCGCTTGACCACTGAAGCCGACCCCCTGGAGAGTTTCCGCGCCGATCTGCGAGAATTTCTCGAGGCCAATTGTCCGAAGTCTCTACGCACCCTTTCTGAAAACCCGCCGACGGAAGCCCCGACTTCCGAAGACCGCAAAGCCTGGTTGGATGCGATGGCGAGTCGCGGATATACCACGCCGACCTGGCCGAAAGAGTACGGCGGCGGCGGACTTTCAAAAGCTGAGCTTCGCGTGCTCAACGAAGAACTCGGTTACGTAGGTGCCTATGCGCCGAGTGTCAGCTTTTTCGGCACTGCGATGTTGGCTCCAGTGCTTCTCGAGTTTGGCAATGAAGAGCAGAAGAAAGAGCATCTCAGCGCGATCACTCGCGGCGACATCGCCTGGTGCCAGGGCTACAGCGAGCCGGGCGCGGGTTCGGATCTCGCGGGTTTGCAAACCCGTGCGGTGCTCGACGGCGACCACTACATCATCAACGGTTCGAAGATCTGGACCACCCAGGCCAACGTCGCGGACTGGATCTTCTGCCTCGTGCGCACCGACCCCGATGCTGCAAAGCACGACGGCATCAGTTTCATTCTCTTTGACTTGAAGAGCCCGGGTGTAACGATTTCACCAATCGAGCTGATCAGTGGCTCGTCCGAGTTTTGCCAGGTGTTCTTTGAAGACGTTCGCGCCGACGCCAAGAACTTGGTCGGCCCGCTCAACGGCGGCTGGACGATCGCCAAGCGCTTGCTCCAGCACGAACGCCAGACGCTCTCCGGTGGCATGGGAGGTGCGGGTGGCCCGATCCCGATCATCCAGTCGAAGAAACCGAAGAAGAAGGTCGAGGCTGCCAAGCCGCTTCCGGCTTCAAGCTATCTAGCCGAAGCCGCGCGCCCGTATGTTGGTGCCGAAGGTGAGAAGTTCGGCGACCGATTGGGTGAAGCAGAGATTCGGGGTCGCATTGCTCAGTTTGAGCTCGACTCGCTTTGTTTCGGCTTGAGCATGCGTCGCAGCGGCGAAGAGGGAAAGGCGGGCAAGGAGAGTGGTGCCGCGACCTCGATGTTCAAACTCTACGCAAGTGAAATGAACAAGCGCCGCCTCGAGATCCAGATGTCGGTGCGCGGTGCAAATGGTCTCGGCTGGGAGGGAGACGGTTTTGAAGCGGGTGAACTTTCCGAAACACGTGGGTGGCTGCGATCGAAGGGCAATTCGATCGAGGGCGGCACATCGGAAGTACAACTCAACGTTATCGCGAAGCGTGTTCTTGGTCTTCCGGACTAACGCACCCGCTCCCCAACCCACTTGCAGCAAGAACGATAAAGGAAACGATTATGGCTTTGGTGTTGACCGAAGAGCAGGAACTGCTCAAAGAGTCCGCTGTAGATTATCTGAACGACAAGTCCCCCGTGACGCATCTGCGCGAACTTCGCGACAACGATGACGAAGTCGGGTTCTCCCGAGCGATTTGGAAAGAGATGGCACAGCTCGGTTGGGCCGGCATCATCTTCCCCGAAGAGCACGGCGGGGCCGACATGGGTTACGCCGAATTGGGTATTCTCCTCGAAGAGAGTGGACGCCGCCTGGCGCCGTACCCGCTGCTCTCCACCGTCGTTCTTGGCGGTGGTAGCCTGATGGCGGGCGGCAACGAAGAGCAACAAAAGAAGATCCTGCCCGGTGTATGCAGTGGCGACACGTTGCTCGCGCTGGCATCTCAAGAGCAGGGACGTTTTGCACCTTATACCTGCAAGACGACGGCCGCCGCCGTTGGGGATGGATACACCCTCAACGGTTCGAAGACCTTCGTGCTCGATGGTCACGTCGCGGACCACTTGATTGTGGTCGCGCGTACTTCCGGCGCTACTAGCGATCGAGACGGTCTGACGCTGTTCCTGGTTGCTGGGGACGCGACAGGCGTGAAGACGACGCGCACCAAGATGGTCGACAGTCGCAACGCCGCCCAAATCGCATTCGAAAATGTGAGCGTCTCGGCTTCGGATGTCGTCGGGACGGTCGACGCCGGGGCAGACGTTCTCGACGCAGTATTCGACCGCGCAACGGCAGCCATCTCGGCAGAGCTTTTGGGCATTTCGAGTGAAGTCTTCGAAAGGACCCTCGTATATCTCAAGACGCGTGAGCAGTTCGGAACCCTGATCGGCACCTTTCAGGCTCTCAAGCATCGCGCCGCAGATATGTTCTGTGAAATCGAGCTTTCAAAGTCAGTGGTGTTGGATGCCCTGCGGGCCATCGACGCCGGTCGCGACGACACGTCCAGAGTTGTGAGTGCCGCGAAGGCGCGCACCTCCGATACGGCGGGCCAGGTGACTCGCGAAGGTGTGCAGATGCACGGCGGCATCGGCATGACGGACGAAGAAGAGATTGGCTTGTTCTTGAAGCGCGCAAAGGCAGCCGAACTGACGTTTGGCGACGGCGGTTATCATCGGGATCGCTTCGCAGCGCTTCTCGGTTTCTAACCGACGCGGCTTTCCGCGGTCGCATCGCATACGTTGAAACGCCCGGCCCCACACTGTGTGGGTCGGGCGTTTTTCGTTCGTGTATGCGCGAGCCCCTTCGACGTGGGTCCAGGGCTTGCCCCAAGGCCGTTCCGCTTCGGCGTAAACCCCTACGAGCGTCGGGCCCGTCGCAGTGCAGTGGCGGCCAGGCCCAAGCCCAGAATGAGTTGGCCAAGCGGGGCCAAGACTGGGACCGACGGGCTCTCTCCCGGGTCAAACGGGTTGGTGGGGTCGTAGCCCGCAAGGACTTCGTCGCCGTCGCTATAGCCGTCACCATCGGTGTCGAAGAGCAGCGGGTCGGTGCCCGTGTCCGAGGCGCTCAAGAAGGTGCCGGTGTCCGTCTCGACGCCATCGAGCAGGTTGTCGTTGTCGTCGTCGGTGTCGCCCACATTGCAGGCGCCATCGCCGTCGGTATCGAGCCCGTCATTTGTCGGGTCGTTGTCCGAGAGTGGCCCGAGGCCGTCTGTGCCTACGGCGCAGTCATCGCAGGAGTCGCCGTCGCTGTCTTCGCAGACTGACGGGTTTGCCAGATCGGTGTCGGAGCCGTCCGCCACGCCGTCGTTGTCGTCGTCGCCGTCACCGGTGTTGCAGAGACCATCGCTATCGGTGTCAGTTCCGTCATTGGCGGGCGTGTTGTCCGCGAGTGTGCCGAAGCCATCCACGCCGACGGCGCAGTCGTCACAACTGTCTGCGTCCGTGTCTTGGCAGACGTTCGGGTTGAGGCTGTTGGTGTCCGAGCCGTCGGCTACGCCGTCATTGTCGTCGTCGCCGTCGCTTGCGTTGCAGGCTCCGTCACTGTCGGTGTCGATACCGTCATTGGCAGGGGTGTTGTCTGCCAAAGCCCCGAAACCGTCGACGCCAACCGTGCAGTCATCACAACTATCTGCATCGATGTCTTGGCAGATGTTTGGGTCGAGGCTGTTGGTGTCCGAGCCGTCGGCTACGCCGTCGTTATCGTCGTCGCCGTCGCCCGCGTTGCAGCTCCCGTCGCCATCGGTGTCGATGCCGTCGTTGGCGGGGGTATTGTCCGCCAATGCTCCAAAGCCGTCGAGCCCGATCGCGCAGTCATCGCACGTGTCGGCATCGACGTCCTGGCAGACGTTCGGGTTGAGACTGTTTGTGTCCGAACCGTCCGCGACGCCGTCGTTGTCATCGTCGGAGTCACCGGCATTGCAGCTGCCATCGCTGTCGGTGTCCGTGCCGTCGTTTGCCGGATCATTGTCCGCGAGCGGGCCGAGGCCGTCTACGCTGATCGCACAGTCGTCGCAGGTGTCGGCGTCAACGTCGGCACATATGTTTGGATTGGCGGAGTTGGTATCCGATCCATCGGCCACGCCGTCGTTGTCGTCGTCCGCGTCGCCGGTATCGCACGCTCCGTCGCCGTCAAAATCGGCGCCGTCGTTTGCGGGGTCGTTGTCGGGAAGCGGGCCGAGGCCATCGCTTGCGATCGCGCAATCGTCGCATGTGTCGGCGTCGACGTCTTCACAGATACTGGCGTTAAGGCTGTTGGTGTCATCGCCGTCGAGAACGCCATCGTTGTCGTCGTCTTCGTCGCACGCGTCGCCGTCGCCGTCGCCGTCAAAGTCTTCCTGTCCGGGGTTGTCTACGGACGGGCAGTTGTCTGGAAGGTCCTTCGTCCCATCACTATCGCGGTCCCAAGCCATGCGGAAACGAGAGCCGGGAGGCACGCAGGTAAAGGTGACGGGACCCTCGCTGGCGGGCAGGGCACGCATCTGCGCTGAGGTGATCGCGTTTAAATCGTCTCGGTAGTACAGACTATCGAATTCAGAGAAGAGCCAGCCCCGAGGTACGCCTCCGACTGTGCCGTGTACGATCACTTCACACTCGACGGTTAGCCCGTCCAGGATCTCTGAGGTGAAGGGGCTGAGCGTGGCGGCTTCCATGGCATCGATGCGGCTCGCGACCGTGGCGAGGTTGGTGGCGTCGAGTGTGACCTGTTGGCCAACCATCGGAGCGAGGTCGGTATCGAAAGCCAACATGAACTCGGTGGTTTGATTTCGTTTCTCGTCGCCCTGCAGGGGGCCGTCGAAGCCAACACCCGTGCCGGCGAAGTCTTCTTCAAATACGAGCGTGCTAAAGAAGCGAAACATCGAGTCGATGGTGCCGTCGTGGTTAAAGCCGAAGCCGCGGATTTGGTCGCCCTCATGACCGTCGTTGATGTCGCGGATACCGGGTAGGTCCAACAAGCCGAACATGCCGATCTTCGTATACAGGTTTCGCAGGTGCGGGACTTTTACGATCTGGGTTTCCTGTTCGAAGCTGGTGTTGCCGTTGGTGCCAAAGAAGCCTTGTGCGGGATCAAGGGTGTGACATCCCTCACAGGTGAAGCCTGTGACGATGCCTACAATGTCGTTTGCAAGACCATCCGAGCGACGGGGCCCATCAAAGAAATCCTTGCCGGCTTGTTGATCGGCTGTGAGCGAGTTGTCGAGTGCCCGGACCGGATTCGGGGGCAATTGAATCGTCAGCGCAAAGGTCGCGAAAGATTCCATCTGCGTGTTATTCAATTTAGCATTGCGCCCAATCAGGCCTTGGAAGGCGAGATCGAAATTCTTGAAGTTCTCGAATTCGTCAAACAGGAAGTTGCCCGGTTGCGAGCGGTCTCCGCGCCAGTGCAACGAGCCCCCGTTCTGCATGCCGCGCAACGTCTGCGTCGTCATTGGGCCCTTCATCGGATGGAAGTGCTGAAGGTCGCCCGAGCCGTTGATGTCTGGAGGAACTTGCCCGGAGGCGACCAGAGCGACGCTCAAGTTGATGGGGATTAGGTTGTTGCTCACGTTTGCGTCGGGGTCGCCCAAGTCCCAGGCCAGGTTGTCGTTGTCGCCAAAGATGTGACAACTCGCGCACGACGCCTCGCCGTTGCTCGACGTCATTTGAGCGTCGTAGAGGAACGCTCGTCCGTTTAGGATGTCGGGACCTTCAGGGGTGTGCATTGAGAGATGGTCGGTTTCGAGGCCGGTGTTCAAGTCGACAACGGAGACCGAGTTGTCAAAGCGAGTGAGGACGTACATGCGCTGCCATGAAACCTGCTCATCCAGCACTAGGCCGCTCGGGCCGCCGCCCGTGACACTGATGTAGTTTGCGCTCGCGGTAGTCGGGTCGAAGCCCGCCCAATTGGTGTCAAGGTTTGCGATGGGGACGACGCCGACCCGGCTCGAGCCGAAAGCCGCCACATACATCGTGAGCCCGTCACCGCTCACCGCCATGCCGGTGGGCGTTGCGAGACTGTGGTCCTTGGTGCCGGCGGGTGCGGGCGTAACCGCGTAGTTGATGTGCTTGTTTAGGTGGCGCGGCGTCGGGGTGGTGCCGTCGATGACCGTAATACGCGTTTCGGAGACGTGTCCCTGTACGGTGCTCGTGGTGGAGCCCGCCCCTTCGAAGCGTACCTCGTTGGGCGCTTCTGTATTTGAGACGTAGAGCCGACCGTTGGTCGGGTGCACGACCATATTGAAGAGGATTGTGCCGACGTTGGCGGCCTTTACCGACGTTGTCAGTGTGTTCGCGTCGATGGAGAAGACGTCCTGGTCGGGTAGGTTGAATTGGACGTAATTGCTCCAGTCGCGATTGAGTTCGTCTACCCACTTTGACTGGGCGTTGTCGTAGCGAATGATCAGGCCGACTTCTGGAGCGGTGTCGAGTTGATGGTTCACGCTCGGTCCCGGGTTGCCTCCGGGCATGGTCTGCCCGTCGATAACGCACGTGCCCGCCGTCGCGAACCCGTCGCACACAGCCTGGTCGCTGACCACGGTTGTCTGGTTGCCCGAGTGAAAGACCGCTGCGTAAACGGTATTGCCGTCGGGTGT
>JBLHOB010000012.1:0-17074 GCA_047619425.1 Myxococcota bacterium | reverse complement strand
GTGCGACCAGCTTGCGGCGAATTGGGGTCTGGCATTCAAAACATGCCTGCCCCGTTCGAGCGTAGACCCGACGCTCATCTTGATACTTGCCGTCGCTGCCGTCAGGAGAAATGTAGTCGCTGATGCTCGAGCCGCCGGTCGCAATTGAGCGCTCGAGCACGCGACGCACTTCCTTGGCAATGTCTTCGCATTGCTTCTTCGTCATGCTCGCCGCGCGGCGCCCCGGTCGAATGCGGGAATAGAAAAGCGCTTCGTCGGCGTAAATGTTGCCAATGCCCGCGACCACCGACTGATCGAGCAACAACGCCTTGATGGGCGTTTTGCGTTTGCGCGTTGCCGCGAAGAGATGCTCACCCGTGATCTCCAGAGCGTCACCTCCGAGCCGCTCGAGTCTCTTATTTTGCTCCCCCGGCGCCAGCAACAAGATCTTCCCAAACTTGCGCACGTCCCGGAAGTAGACTTCGGGCCCATCGTCGTTAAATAGAAACTGAACGTGGGTGTGACGGTCCGGCTCGAAGTCGCCCTGCTCTTCGGGGGCGAGCGACGCCCGAGCGGTCGAGGAGAGCAGCCGCACACTCTTGGCGCGACTCGAGAAGAGCTGCCCCGTCATCCCGAGGTGCAATAGAAGTTGCTGGCCGTCGGAGAGCGCGCCGATCAAGTACTTGCCGCGCCGCCGAAGACCCGTGAGTTCTTTGCCAACCAAACCACGGCGCAAGGCATCGGGTGCCGTAATGAAGAAGTAGCTCGGAGCCGTCGTTTTCAGCGCTGCGATCTTGCGCCCCACCAGGAGCGGGGCGATGCGTTGGCGCGTGATTTCGACTTCGGGGAGTTCGGGCATACCGGGCGGACTGTAGACCTGCCGCGTGCTGTATGCCCGGGGAGACGCCACCGGGAGAGCAAGTGACCGAGGCTACACAGTGATTGATCAATTTTGGATCCCAACACCCGAGTCCCTCGCGTCTAAGCGTTGAATTCGCTTGCGATTGAGGCATTCTGCTCAGGTCCGCGCCGCCAGGCTGTGGGCTGCCCGAATTGTCAGAACCCCGGAGACGAGGCCCGCTGTGTCCGATGAACAAACGCCTTGGGAAGACGAGTCGCCTCCCAAGCGCCGTGCCAAGAAAAAGCCCCGGCACAAGAAGGTCACCCCCCACGCCATTGAGCGCTGGGCCATCCATCACCTCGATCGCTACTCGAGTTCGGCCATGAACCTGCGCCAGGTGCTGCGCCGCCGCATTATGCGAATCGAAATTGCGCAGGAAGAGAGTTTCCCCGACGCCCCGGAGTGGATCGATGCGACCATCAAGGAGATGCGCGCCCAGGGCTTTATCGACGACCGCAAGTACGCCGTGGCCCTTGTCGAGCGCTTGCGTGGGCGCGGCTCGTCCACTCGGAAGATCCAGTCTCAACTCAGCGGGAAGGGAGTCCCCTGGGAGATCGTGCGCGAGTGTACGATCGACGCTGCAAAGGGCGGCGACGAACTCAAGGCAGCGCTGAAATACGCGCGCCGGCGGCGACTCGGGCCCTATCGCCTCGACCCCGAAACCCGAGCCGAGCAAAAACAACGCGACCTCGGGGCGCTCGGGCGCTCTGGTTTTTCCTACGGCATCGCGTCTCAGATCATCGACGCGGAAGACGTCGAAACCCTCGAATCCGCCGTTTCGATCGCAGAATGACAGCGGGGTAACAGCACACGAAGAGAGCACGAAGAGCAGACGACGAGTAGGTGGATTAGAAGCGCCAGCCGCACTCAGGCTTGGTACTCTCCACGCCCGCGCAGCCACTCGAGCCGAAGGACCCCATGAGCAGCGATTCCACGAGCACGACACCCACAGCCAAGCCCTACCGCGACGTCGACCCGTCTCCCAATTTTGCAGACATCGAGCGCAAGATTCTAGAGCGCTGGCAGCAGGATCAGACCTTCCGCGCCTCCGTCGAGAACCGACCGACCGGCGACAAAGGCAACAACGAATTCGTTTTCTACGACGGTCCGCCGTTTGCGAACGGCTTGCCCCACTACGGCCACCTCGTCACCAGCTACATCAAAGACATCGTGCCCCGTTACCAGACCCTGCGCGGCCGACGCGTCGAGCGCCGCTTTGGTTGGGACTGCCACGGGCTGCCCGCCGAGATGGAAGCCGAAAAAGAACTCGGCGTCGCCGGGCGCGCGCAGATCATCGACTTCGGAATCGAAAACTTCAACAACCACTGCCGCGAATCCGTGCTCAAGTACGCAAACGTCTGGCGGGAGACGATCGACCGGGCCGCGCGCTGGGTCGACTTCGACAATGACTACAAGACTCTCGACACGGACTACATGGAGAGCACGATCTGGGCCGTGAAGCAACTCTGGGACAAAGGCCTGCTCTACGAAGGCTATCGCGTGATGCCGTATTCGTGGGCTGCGCAGACGCCGCTCTCCAACCACGAGACCCGCCTCGACGACAGCTATCGCGAGCGACAAGACCCGGCGCTCACTGTCCGGTTTGAGCTGATCCCGACGAAAAAAGGCGAGCCCGTAACAGACGTGCTGGCATGGACGACAACGCCGTGGACCTTGCCCAGCAACCTGGCCCTCGCGGTGGGCGAAGAGATCGAATACGGCGTCTTCGAGTTAGACGGACGTCGCACGATTCTCGCGCTCTCAACCCGTGAGAAGCTCGCAAGCGAACTCGGCGACGCAGAGCCGGTAGAAACGCTCCTCGGCGGCGAACTCGTCGGGCGCAGCTACAAGCCGTTGTTTTCTTTTTTCGAAAACACCGAGAACGCATTTCAGATCCTCTCGGCTGATTTTGTAAACACCGACGAAGGCGTCGGGATCGTGCATCTCGCACCCGGCTTCGGCGAAGACGACATGGCCGCGTGCAACGCTGCGGGGATCCCCATCGTGTGCCCGGTCGACGATGCGGGCTGCTTTACTAAGCAGGTGCCCGACTGGGTTGGGCTTCAGGTGTTCGACGCCAACAAGCCCATCATCCGCGATCTCAAAGAGCGCGGCGCTGTAGTCAAGCACGAGACCTATCTCCATAACTACCCGCACTGCTGGCGCACCGACGAGCCGCTGATCTACAAGGCCCTCGACTCGTGGTACGTAAAGGTCACCGACGTGCGCGATCGCATGGTCGAGCTCAACCAGGAGATCAACTGGATCCCCAGTCATGTCCGCGACGGGTTGTTCGGCAAGTGGCTCGAAGGCGCGCGCGACTGGTCGATTTCACGCAATCGCTTCTGGGGCACGCCGATCCCGGTGTGGAAGAGTGACGACCCGAACTACCCACGTATCGACGTGTACGGCAGCCTCGACGAACTCGAACGCGACTTCGGTACGCGGCCCGCGGATTTGCACCGCCCCACGATCGACAACCTCGTGCGCCCGAACCCCGACGACCCGACGGGCAAGTCGATGATGCGTCGCGTGCCCGAAGTGCTCGACTGCTGGTTCGAATCGGGCTCGATGCCCTTTGCGCAGGTCCACTACCCGTTCGAAAACAAGGAGTGGTTTGACGACCACTTCCCCGCCGACTTCATCACCGAGTACCAGGCGCAGACACGCGGTTGGTTCTACTTGATGATGGTGCTCTCGACGGCGTTGTTTGACCGCCCGCCCTTCCGCAACTGCATCGCGCACGGCACCGTGCTCGACGAAAACGGCAAGAAGCTCAGCAAGCGCCTTCGCAACTACCCCGACCCGAACGAAGTGTTTGACGAGCTGGGCTCGGACGCATTGCGCTGGTTCTTGGTTTCGTCGCCACTGATGAGCGGCGGCAACCTGAAATTTGCTCGCGATGATCGACAGATTCGCGAAGCCGTGCGTACGGTCGTGAACCCGATCTGGAACGCGTATTACTTCTTTACGCTCTACGCGAACGCAGACGGCGTCGAGGCCGAGCAGAGCACGAGTTCAACGGACTTGCTCGATCGCTACATCCTCGCCAAGACACACGAGTTGGTCGACGAATTGGCTGCCGCGCTCGATCGCTACGACTTCCCGGCTGCGTGCAACCGAGTGGTCGCCTTCATCGAAGCGCTCAACAATTGGTACATCCGCCGCAGCCGTCCGCGCTTTTGGCGCAGCGAACGCGACCAGAACAAAAACGATGCGTACAACACGCTCTTCACGGCCTTGTCGGTGCTGTGCCGCGTGATCAGCCCTCTGCTCCCGATGGTGACCGAGGAGATCTACCAAGGGCTTACCACTGGCGGCAGTGTCCACCTGGCCGACTGGCCCGAAGAACTCGCAGACTGCGCCGACCCCAAGCTCGTCGCCGAGATGGATCGCGTACGCGACATCTGCTCGGCCGCTCTTGCGCTGCGCTCCACCGAAAACATCCGCGTGCGTCAACCGCTCGCAGAACTCGTCGTTGCAGGTTCCAACATCGCTCACCTCGAGCCCTACCTCGACTTGATCGCGGACGAAGTCAATGTAAAGAGCGTGCGACTCAGCGATGAGATCGACGCCTACGCGACGTTCCGCTTGCAAGTCAACGCTCGAGCGCTTGGGCCACGGCTTGGCGGCGAGACGAAGAACGTCATCAAGGCGTCAAAGCAAGGCGATTGGGAAACGCTGGCAGACGGAAGCGTCTCGGTCGGCGGACACCCACTTGGCGATGGCGAGTACACGCTGCTCTTGCAACCACGCGATGGCGTTGCATGCGAATCGCTTTCGACCAACGATGCGATCGCGGTACTCGACATCGAACTCACTGACGAACTTGTCGGCGAGGGTTACGCACGCGACGTCGTGCGCGCGGTACAACAAGCACGCAAGGAAGCAGACCTCAACGTCTCGGACTCGATCCGCCTCGTGCTGAAGCTCGACCCTGCATGGCACACTGCCGTTACATCCTTTGGCGCCTACATCGCAGAGCAAACCCTGGCAGGCGAAATCGAACTCGACGGCGATCCGGCTGCAAGTGGCCTTTTCACTCACGACGCGAGCTTTGGCGACGTGATCGTTAGGGTGGGGCTCGCCCGCCTGGGCTGACCTTGCTTGGGGGCGAGATCGGCGCACTTCCCGGGTCGCGCGCGAAGCGACGGGAACACTGACGCTGGGCGCTAGTTTGAATTGTTCTCAAACATCTTGGCGGTCATTTCCATAACGAAGTCTTTGGCGATGATGATCCAAAGCACGAACGGAAACGCGTCGCAGATCAACAGCACAGGGAGCATCTTTTCGTAGATGTCCTGTCGGTTGACGTCGCCGCCCTGCACGCCGGCAACTTCTGACATGTAGATGAAGAAGACTTGCAGGAAGAAGATCGCGACAAAGCCGACCACGATCCCCAGCCCCCGTCGCAACGGGCTTAGGCGTGGCGTAATGATCATCAGGATCAAAAACGGCAGATAGCCAATGAACCGGTCGCGAGCGCCCTGGGGCAAGATGCGTGTCAGTCCCAGAAAACCGAAAATCGGGATCGACAACTCTGCGAACAAGCGGCCATAAGCCGCCCTGCCCCACTCAAGCCAAATCCAAGTGACGGGAACCGTCAGTCCGACGACTTTAAGCGTTTGAAGAAGTACGCGACCAATCACGGTTTACAACCTGTGTAATCCACAGCAGCCACACGGACGTGATCATCAAAATCAACGTGGCCTGCCAAAAGTAGAGGTGCATGAAGTCGAAGTACTCGGGAAAATACTTTCCCACCAGAATCAAAATCCCAATGCGAAAAACGTTGAACGAATAGAGCAGCGGTACGCCGAGGCCCAGCCCAATCCACTTCTTGGCCCAAGACGTCGGGAACGCCAAGACCGCGGCGGTAAAGATCAACACCTCGTACACGCCGGTGCACTCTTCGATGATGTGCACGGCGAAACCTTTAAAGGCCACCACCTTGCCCGCCACCGTGACACCGTCGGCAAACAAATTGAAGATAAAGTACTCGACGTCGGCCGTAAAAACCGCGAGAGCGTCGATGACTGCGATGTAGCGCACGCGAAATTTGGGATACCCGTACGCGATTGTTCCGAGATAGACCAGGAACAAGAATACAAAGCGATAGGCCGGGTTTTTCCACACGGGAACGTCACCGCCTCCCGAGCCCCCGGCTGCACCGGCGGGCGCTTCGGCACTTTCAGCTTGTTCGTCTGAAGCGCCCGTTGCCGACACTTCGTCTTCGGCGGGCTCTTTTAGTTCGGTCATCGAGAGAACATCCTCATCCGGCACTTCGTGGTGGCTGGAGTTGTCTATCGGCACCAAGCCCTGCGTACCCAACCATCCGAGCGCACCATTTGAATTTGTGCACTATGAGCAGTCAGCAGCAGTCTAATCCCAACAACACGGCTTATCAAAGGCTATTCTGCCGCGAGCGCATCGGGGGTCATCAACAACGCTTGCACCGTTGCCCGCGATGGTCTGCCGCTGGAGTTTCGCTTGAACCCTGTGCCGACTCGGAGAATTGAATTCGCTTCGCTCTGGCAAGCCATCGGGCGCCTTGGCTTGCTTGCCTGTTGCACGTTGCTGATGGCGGCGATGTATTTTGCCGTCGCATCGTGGCTTGGAGTCGAGCACCCATTCGGAGAGCAGCTTGCCGGCCGCGGCACGATGTTTGGACAAGGCCTTGTCGGACACCTCGCAGCAACGGCTGCCGTGGGGGCGCAATTCACCATTGGCCACGCAGTCCTGCGCAAGTTGGGCTGGGATCGCAATCTAGAAGGCGCCGCTGAACGGCTCCTCTTTTACACAGTGACCGGTTTTGTTGCCGGCGACTTTATTTTCCTTTTGCTCGCGCAGCTCGACGTACTCAATTCACTCTCGGTCGGTGTGTTCGTCTTGATTGGGCTGGGTACCGGTCTTGGCTCCGGGCTCTCGCAAGAAACAACGACAACAGACTCTCCAGCCGCCGGCCTCTTCACCTGGAGTTTCGCGGCTCTCCTTTTATGCGTTCTCCTCTACTGGCTTTGGCCTCTGCTTGTACAGACCGCGCTCCCCAACTCGGACTGGGACTCTGCGCTGTATCACCTACCGCTGGCCGAGCGCTATCTCGATGGCGAGGTGTGGAACAGCGACCCGCTGTTTTCTGCCAATTCCTTTCCGGGTGGCGTGAGCCTTTGGTACGCGGCCCTGATGGCCTTCGGGCTCGAATCGGCGGTGATCCCACTCAACTTTCTCGTCATCCTGCTCAACCTCGCAGCCGCGTATGCACTCGCGACCCGTCTTGGGGGTCGGCGCGCTGGCGTGTGGGCGGTACTCGTATGCAGTGGCATACATGTGCTTTGGCAGCAGGGCGTCGATCCTCGCGTCGACGGCTTCCTCTCCCTGTTTGTTGCGACCGCGGTGCTGGCGTTGGTGGTCTGGCTCAAGGACACATCGAGAGCGGAACCGCTCTTTTTGCTGAGCATCAGCCTCGGAGCGGCAATTGGCACCAAGTACACCGGCGTGTTTATCGCCGGGACCGTGGTACTCGTCATGCTCGCGGCCATGGCGCTGCTACCCGGGCGCGCTCGTGGCGTACTTACCCTTCGCAATGCAAGTTTGTGCGCGGCACTGCTGCTATTGCCCAACGGCGCCTACTACGCGTCAAATGCGCTGCTCCACGGCGATCCGCTATTTCCGATGTTGCGCGGGGACTATTTCGAACTCGACTCACAGCCTGACGAGCGCATCGCGATGACTGGGGCTCTCGATGCCAAGCTGGCGGAGTTGCCGCGAGACTCCGCGGTAGCGATGCGAGTTGCCGAGCTCACGAAGGTTGAAAAAACCGAGCCACCCGCGACGCTCTTCAACTGGGTCGATGTCTACCGACACCCCCAGGCATACTCCACCAAGCCAAACCACTTCGTCTCCCCGTTGCTATTGCTCTGCCTCTTTCTCCCTATCGCTCTACCGAAAGGCCGCCCGCAGCGGACCGGGGCATTGGCGCTGTTGGCCGTGTCGCTTATGTGCTTTATTGGCCTGGGAAGCCAATCCAATCTGATTCGATACGTGCTGCCGTTCTTGTTGCTCTTCGGAGTTGGCGCCGCGCTGGTGATCGACCGGGTGTCGCACCCCGCTTGGCAATGCGCGTGGTTGCTCGCGGTCGTGGCAACGCTTGCGAGCCATCACACCCCTGAAATGCGAAAGCTCGAGCGCTTGCAGCCGGGTTTGTACGCCAGCTCAAACACAGACCACGTGACGTGGCTAACGGCCGTCGGCTACAACTTCACTCGCGCCATGCCGGTCGTAACAGCCCGTATCAACCGCGAGATTGGCTCGGGCGCGATGTCAGCCGACAGCCTGATATTGATGGCGGGCGAGGGAAAGGGGCACCGACTCGACTGCAACAGCCTGCCCGACCTCAGCTGGTTTATGCAGCGATGGGCTGTTGAGTTGCTGCGGGGCGACTTTGAAGCCGAAGCCATCGCGCAGAACCTGCGCAAACAGGGCGTAACCCACATTCTCTACAACCCGAATTACTTCCGCTGGGTCATTACAAATACGCAGATCTCGCCGGAGCCGGTGGCATTGGCGATGGTGCACCTCGAAGCGTTTGCGATTTCGCAGGGCCGCGAAGTTTTCGAACTGGCGGGCATGCAGCTGATTGAGATCAATGCCCCCGGCGCGCCTCCTTTTGGCTCGTAACCGTCTAACTCCGTTTTCGAGATGATCGCGATCGTATAGCCGGTATATTGTTACTGCCGGTCAATTTAGCCCGGTCGCATTTGAGGCCTGTCGTCCATGTACCGAACTCGCGCTGCAAGCGTCCCAAACCGGAGCCCCCTTTTCACACGGCGCCGGACGTCCGCACTCCTCGCCAGCTTGCTGATGGTCGCGGGCTGCTCGGACCTCACGGTCCCCAGTGACCCGGTCGAACTGGAGCGCGAGCTTTTCAAGACCATCAAGCTTGGAGAGAGTTCGCGAGCCCATGCATTGCTCGAAGCCGGCGCACCCAACGATGCCCGGGACATGATTGGCTGGACGCCGCTTCACTATGCCGTGAACCGCTTTCACCGAGCCGACTTCAAAGAGGTTGATGTCATCAAGGCGCTCATCGCCGCCGAAGGCACCGACATCAATTCAGTCGCAAATGATGGGTCGACCCCAATTTCTCTGGCGGCCAAATGGGGCGCGACGGAGGCCGTCAATGTTCTTCTCGCTGCTGGCGTAGAGATTAGTGGGCTCGATGGCAGTGGCAGTACGCCACTCATCAATGCGATAGACGCTCGCCAGTATCCAATGGTCGATCACCTGATCGCGCGCGGAGCCGACGTCAACCAGCGCTTGGAAAATGGCGCAAACGCGCTCTACTACGCGATCAACAAGCGGGACACGCACTCCGTGCGGACCCTCATCGAGAACGGCTCGTCAGTTAAGGGTACCGACAAGAGTGCGCCGCCAATCATTTTCGCCGCCGGCATGCACAACGTTGAGGTCGTGAGGCTCTTGGTCGAAGCCGGTGCGGACGTGAACGCCGTGAACAAGAAAAACGGCTTTACGCCCCTCTACCAGTCAGTTCGGTCGGGGCCCGAGATGGTCAAGTTTTTGCTCGACAAAGGCGCCAAAAATGGCGTCTCCGACAACCAGGGCATCACGCCGTTAGACAAAGCGAAAGAGAGCGGCGACGAAGAGGCCATCAAATTACTAAGTGCGCCGAATTAGTTGGGCGCGCTGAGCTTGCTTGTAGCGGCAGCGGCCACGGCCTCGTCGCTATGGCCCTTCACCGCCTCAAGTGCCGTCTGAACACGACCGCCTTCGTCGAACTCAAGCGCCTCGATGATCGACACCATCACCTTCGGGTTGCCCTCGGCGAGTTGGCCGGTGAGTAGCTCTGCTGCCTCGGCGGGGTAAATGCTCGCGAGGTGTGAGCCCGTCCAGATCGCGAGTTCTTCCTCGAAGCCCGGCTCGGTAAGTACCTCGAGCATCGCTTCGATGGGCGGAAGGCGCGCGGGGGTGAGCGCTGTCGATGGCGCTTGATGACCGGCTGCTGCTGCTCGCGGTTCATGCGGAGTCGATGCGGCCTCGGGTGCCGCGCGAAAGGACTCGGGCTTGTCGTCGCCCTGGCTCAGCTCGCTTGGAATCACGTACCAAGTCCTCTGGGTGCCTCCCAGTTGCAAAGACCAAGTAGCGCCCGTCACGGAGTCGAGCCTCAAAATTGCGGAGCCGCCGCGACCGGGGACGACCTTGACGTCGTAGCGACCGGCAATCGGGGTCTCTAGATGCGCGCCCGGAGCCGCCTCTTCAGTGACGGGGCGAAACGTTTGCGCGCCCAAAATGCTGCGCTGAAAGACCTGGCCGGTGGCGGTGTCGGTCAGCAAGAAAAGTGGTCGGTTTACGCCGAGCCGCACAGCCTCGGTTTGGTAGCGACCAATTTGGGTGCCACCGGTGCCGCCCTGAGCGCTCGCGGCTGCAGCGGGCGCGGCCTTCTGGTACGAGCCGTCCTGATCGATCCCACACCCCATCGCGACGATGAGCGTCATTGTCATCAAAGCCATTACGAGATTCATTCGGGGTCGAAAGTTATGGGTCTTGGGTGTCTTGCTCGGCATGCTGAATTCTCTCTATCGATTGGAGTGCATTATGACGGGGAGCATAGTCAACGTCAGGTAGACGCCACTATCGGAGACCCCATGAGGGAGCTGAAAGTTTCTTACAGACCGCGGAGAAACAGCCAGGGAGACGGAGGATCACGCACCGAAAACCGCTTGGCGCCAAATGCGCGAAACCGGGAGCCCAAATAGCAGAACGCCCCGGATCCGAAGACCCGAGGCGCTCAAACTCTGTAAATCGAAAAGTACCGATCTACTGACTACTTGCGGCTCTTGCGACCCATCACACCAAGACCACCAAGGCCGAGGACCATGAGGAGTGCAGTGCCGGGCTCCGGAACAACCGTGAAGTCGCCGCCGGAAACCGTCAGCCCACCGTTGCCGCCGGTACCAGTGAAGCCATCAACGCCGGGGTACGAAATGCCACCACCAACGTACGTTCCAGCCGTATCAGCCTGAATCGTAACCGTACCCATGAGGGCCGGGATGCCGTCGCCAGTCTTGATCGTGGCGAAGAAACCGTACGGACCCGAAACGCGACCGGGCGTCGGCAGCGGAGGAGGAGTCGGAGTAATCCGACCGTTCGTACCCATCTTCACCTTGCCAGCACCACCGGTGTAGTGCCAGTCAAAGTTCGTGACCACGTTGGCCACGCCGGCCCATGCCGGTGCTGCCGATGCAAGTGCACCGTTGAAATCGCCGGAGAGGCTAAAGAGAACCCCGTCGTATTCGATTCCCGCTACCGTCGTAAGCGTAATTTCGTACTGAATGGTATCGCCGATTCCGAGGACGTTCGTGCCACTTGTCGAACTAAGGAAACTGTTCGACAACGAGGCTGCTGAACTAACCAAGGGCAGCGCCATCACGAGCGCAAATGCGCCCAATGCGAGTGCTTTCTTCATTGCTGATTGAACTCCTGTACTTTTTCTTCCCAGATTGGATTGCATACTATCTCTTTTTTTTGTTGCCAAGTCTTGTAGCGAATGAGCTTCGTGTTGATCTGCCTGAGCAGTGTCGAAACTACGATGCGACTCGCTTTGTACTTCATCAAGTGGCCCCTGCCGGGGCTGAGGCCACTTGATTAAATCAACCTCTTAATCTCTTCATGTATCAATTGATACTGAGAGATTAGGGGCAAACACCAAGGCCAAGGCCTGCGGTCGGTACAGCCAAGCAATCGGCGCATGAGCGTGACGACGGACCCGGGGGCAAGAATGCGTTGGAAAACGCGAACGAAATGTCCGGACCACCAACAATGCCATCTTCGTTAATGTCGTAAGCACCATCGTTCTTCGGTGCCCACGGAGACGCCGAGAACGCGTTGGCAAAGACACCAGAAATATCCGGGCCACCAACAATGCAGTCCTGGTTCGTGTCGGCGTCGCAAACGTTGCCGTAGCCATCTTCGTCATCGTCGCGCTGACCGGGGTTGGCAACGGCGGTGCAGTTATCAGAACCGTCGCTGTCGCAAATGCCATCACTGTCTGCATCTGTAGTGCAAACGGGCGGGCCAGCACCAGATACGAGTGCAAACACCAGCGTGAGCAGGGCTGCGCTCGAGAGTGCAATAATCCCTCGTAGCTTCATTTTCATGTCTCCTTTGATTGACAGTAGTTCGATCCACACACTAGACCCAATCTGGCGAATTCGTAAAACATTCTCATGCTTTGAACATCCTTCGACTAAACAGCGGCCACGTTAGCTTGTCGAACTCCTCGTCATCTCATTAATGTGGTCTAGTTCAGACCTAGTCTCGCTCCGATTTTTCTACTTCGTCTCGCTCTTTTCTTGCTGTCGACCTTTGTTTCAATCTTTCCCTAAGTGCTGTCGTACATCCCAGTTGAACCACGATCGACTCGGGTTCTCGCCCTTGTCTGCCTCGTCTGTAGGGAACCGATAGTGCTGGTCCCTAGGTTCGCTGTCTTCAAGTGCTCGATCTCGATTCGATCCTTCGATCTTATTGGACAATCTCAATGTCTGTGTTCAGCAGATTGTCCCAATCACTTCTCGCAGCGCTGATTTAGCTTTTGCCTTTTCAGTCCTGCCTATAGTCGATCCGCTTTTACGAGCCTTGCTTTCAACCTGTAAGTGCTTGACTCGATCCACGTCGATGTTCCCATCTAAACTCTCGGAACTTTCGTAGTGTGCCGGCGGGCCGGTCACCTTCCCCCGGAGGGGGTCCGTGAATCTGTATTGTATTAGTGCAAAGGTCATGCCACGGGGTGAGCATCATGTAAACACCTGATTTCGCTTGGATTTAGATTGTGACCATGAATTGCGTGTGGGCAAATAATTTCCCACAAAGGGCAATCAATGGGTCGCGAGTACACCCTGCTGGCCGAAACTGCCGGTCCTTCCTTTAGGTATTCGATTACAGGCACCATAAGGGAGTGAAATTCCTCGAGCCGAGAGTGCGCTCGGCGGATGACTTTTGGCGACGCTTCGTCGATCTCGGTGGCGATACGGACTGCCATAACAGGCAACTCCCGGGCGAATGGGCTGCGGTCAATCGCGAAAAGGCTTCGCAAGCTCTCCTCAACCAAACCGCGATGTTCTTCATACCAGTGGTATGAGATCACCCGATGTGTCCCAGACCTCAGCAATCTCCAGCTAATTTCTGCCTCGGTGCCCTCAAGCCGGATCTGACCGACATCCTCGACCTCCCAACCGCGCCCAGGTAGGGCGTTTTTTGGCGAGAAAGGGCTCTTGAATCGGTCGAGGTGCTCGCCGACGCCAAGAAAAACTTCGATGGGTGCATCCGTGCCGAAGAGTCGCCCCCCAGAATTGGCGCTCGCTGAGCGATGCGAGTAGCTCTTGCGATGTGACTGACGAAAGGAGACCCGGGCGAGGTCGTTGGTCGCGACCGGTAACTCTTCCGACTCCCACTCCGTAAGCAGCGCATCGAAGGTCTTCGCGACTCCAACGCTCCCGCGCCCGTGGTACTGCCAGGTGGGCAGCAGGTAGAGCACACCGACCAGCGTCACCGTGAGGAAGGTGACCGCCAGCGCACGACCCAGACCAAGGCCTTCAGGTGCCACGGCGGACGCTTCGCGGCCTGCAGCTGCCGGTCGCACCTCAGTGCGTTCGCTTGAAAGAATGCGAGGCAGCAATCCGTCCAAGATGTAGAGCATCGTGAGGCCGCCTATCAAGATCACGAGCCCCTGTGCGACGTGGACGGAGTGGATCTCAGAGTGCGGGTTCAGGATCAGTGTGAGCACGCGCAAGCCGTTCATGAAGAACGCGATCGGAAAAGCGGCAGCAAACATGACGCTCGCGTGCAACTTGCTGCGATCGAACAAAGTCGCCATCAAAATTGAAAACATCGCGAGAGTCTGTACGGAGCGAAGGCCACTACACGACTCAATGACCTGATAGGTGTCCAGGGGGAGCTGAATCACCTCCGCCGTAACCACCGCGGGAATGCCGAGCACGTATAGAAGCCAGCCGGCCAACTGCGCCGTCGCGAGCTGAAACTCCCAAACCGTCTGTGCAATGACGGGAGACGGCAAGGGGACGGCAAATAGCAAAATCAGCAGTGGTACTGCTGCAACGCGCACCGCAGCAAACCCCCGCCAGAGCACAAGGCAGCCGGCGAGGTTGGCGATCAGAGACAGTGCTTGGATGTCGGGTGCCCGGGTATAGGCTGCCCACGTGAAGATTGCGCAGCCAACCGCGAGGGCAGCAGATGCAAACAAAACAGAGCCACCGCGCTTAGGCAGCGCAAATAGTTCTGCACGTCGGTGATGCACCATCCAAAGGCTAAGCAAAACAATCAATAGCGGGGCCGTTTCGGTGGGCGCGAAGAGGTACTGCTCGACATCCTGACTCAAATTGGTGTCGGAGTACATGGCGGGCTTAAAGGTCAATAGATCGCGATAGGCAAGCACACCAAGCACCACGTTCAGACCCATTAGCCACTTCAACGACTGCAAACAAAGCTCCTGCGCGACGAGCATCCGAACATGTGCGCCCGACACACTCAAAACAAAAGGCGTCCAACAATAGCGCCCCGACCAACCACGGGAGACTCACCGGCAGCAACAATCAATTCGCGCCGCAGCCCCTCTGCGGCACACGAGTCAGGAAGCTTCTCAAGCCCCCCCCCTCGATACAGCCTTCATCGAACCAATCTCTTCGAATCCTTAGATTTGGTTACGCTTTTCAGCGTTTGTATAAAGCCGCTTACGCGGCCCATGCACTCGTTCTTCCGCCGGCATTTGCACCCTATTGAGCGCCATCCATTCGACCTTCTTGAAGCTGGGACACATTCGCCGTAAAAGGGACCGCCCCCGGCTCTTTGGTTCCAAGCAGCTTGTAGCTTTCCGTCGAGAATGTCTTTTAAGGAGATTCTCGACAGTCAGATGCCGCAATCACTCGACGGGTTTCACCGAGGGAAGGCTCCATTCGGCGACGTGACCGCTCCGTTATATCCCGAGTTCTAGAGAGTGGATGCACGCCCCGACCGGAAGTGGCCCCTTGCATCGACGCCCGGGCCGTTGCCGAGAGCCTTGGGCCGGCCTTCTAGTTGCTAAAACAAGATCACGCTTCGGATCACTTCTCCGCGATGCATCATGTCTAAGGCCAGATTGATGTCGTCCAGCGGCATGGTTGCGCTCACCATCTCATCGAGGCGGATCTTGCCGGCCATGTAGCGGTCGACGAAACCCGGCAGCTGAGTGCGCCCCTTCGTGCCACCAAAAGCCGTGCCGCGCCAACTGCGCCCAGTAACGAGCAAGAACGGTCGCGCGTGAATCTCCTTGCCCGCGCCCGCGACGCCGATGATGATCGACTCGCCCCAGCCTTTGTGCGTACAACGAAGTGCTGTCGCCATGAGGTCAGTGTTGCCAACACACTCAAACGAGTAGTCGACACCGCCGTCCGTCATATCGATGATGGCGGCTTCGACGTCATCGACCTCCTTGGGATTAATAAAATCGGTCGCGCCAAATTGCTTCGCAAGTTCAAACTTGCTCGAATTCGTATCGACGCAAATAATCCGATCGGCACCGGCCATGACGGCGCCCTGTACAACCGACAGCCCAATCCCCCCCATTCCAAAGACGGCAACCGATGCCCCCGGCTCGACCTTCGCGGTATGCAGTACTGCGCCGATGCCGGTCGTGACACCACAGCCGAGCAAGCAAATTTTGTCGAGTGGCGCGGCCTTGTTCACTTTCGCAAGCGCAATCTCGGGTACGACGGTGTACTCGGCAAAGGTCGACGTGCCCATGTAGTGATGCACCGGTTTGCCGTTGTACGAAATTCGCGACGTGCCGTCGGGCATGAGACCGCGGCCCTGGGTTTCGCGAATTGCACCGCAGAGATTGGTCTTACCCGAAGTGCAGAACTTGCACTGACGACATTCGGGCGTGTAGAGCGGTATCACGTGATCACCCGGAACGAGTGACGTTACGCCAGCGCCAACTTCTTCGACGATGCCGGCACCTTCGTGACCAAGAATCGCCGGAAACAAACCTTCGGGGTCGTCGCCGCTCAGAGTAAACGCGTCGGTGTGACAGACACCGGTTGCGACCAATCGCACCAGACACTCGCCCGCCTGGGGCCCAGCCAAATCAACCTCGTCAATCACCAGAGGCTTGCCTGCCTCCACTGCAATGGCCGCCCGAACCTTCATCAATAACGTCCTCCTAGAGCACCGTGTGCTGCAATTAACAAATTTGTTGTTAGCCCGCGCACTGGCGATAAGCAGTGATCGCAGCAAAAACGATCAGCCAACCAAAGCTACTCAAGATGCGCATCAAGGGGGAGGCTTGCTCGGGTTCTTCCTCGGCTGTGTCCTCGACTTTCGGACGACGGGGCGTCTCCCCCTTGCCAAATGGACTGGCGCTTTCGTCCTCACGTTGGAGCGACTCAAAATCGCCGAGTGGGTCGCCCATGATCTCGGGCACGAACAGAGCTTGCTGCCCAGGCTTGCCACCACAATGCATGCAACGCTTAGTTCCCACCGGAAAGGTGACATCGCAGTTGTAACAGCGAACCTCGAAGGCCTCCGAAAGCGCGGAGCCATAATTGGACGTCGTGCCTGACAAGTTTTCGCTGATTCGTTTTCGCAGTGACATAGTTGCCTTGGTGTGGTTCCGGGTTCGCTTGCCAGCTCGCGCGAGCCATCAAAGAGTGACTCGTCAAACTCTCGCTGACTAGGGGAAGTACATCAACACTCACCGTCGACGGCTTTCGCACGTTGCCGCGCTAGCAGCCTGCTAGTGCACGCCTTGCGTAGACACGAGTGAAGCCGGGTTGATCCCCAAACTTCGCACGGCGTTGTCCCAGATCGATTCGATAGGAGCCTCGAATACCGCGCTGTGGCTCATCGGGGCAACGAGCCACGCCCCCTGTGCCATTTCGGATTCGAGTTGGCCTGGCCCCCAACCGGCATAACCTAAATAGAAACGAATGCCGCCGGGCGGGTCGCTCGAGACCTGGCGCAGCACTTCGAGCGAGCGGGCGAGATACAAGCCGCCGTCGCCCACGCGCGTGATCGCTGGGTCGTCAAGATCCAGAGACGAAGGTGCGTCGAACAACAACCAACCGGTGTCTTGCTCGACAGGTCCACCCCAGCGGATGTTCGCTTTGGGGTCTCCCCGCCATTTCA
>JBLHOB010000011.1:0-17290 GCA_047619425.1 Myxococcota bacterium | reverse complement strand
TCCAGATCGACGGTTGTGATCACGAGTGGTTCGAGGAGCGCGCGCCGCGCTGCACGTTGCTGGTCTTCGTGGACGACGCGACGAGTCGACTGATGGAGATCCGCTTCGTCGATTCCGAATCGACCTTCGACTACTTCGAATCGATGCAGTCGTATTTGGAACACCATGGAAAGCCCGTGGCCCTCTACAGCGATCGGGCCAGCGTCTTCCGCGCTACGGGCGCAGAGAACCGCAACACGACAGGCCTGACGCAATTCAGCAGAGCCCTGTCGGAACTCAACATCGACATCGTGTGTGCAAACTCACCGCAAGCCAAGGGACGTGTCGAACGGGCACACCTGACGCTCCAGGACCGCCTGGTGAAGGAACTCCGGCTCCGCAGCATCTGCACCCAGAAGACAGCGAACGACTTCGCGCCCGAGTTCATTGAGGACTACAACAAGCGCTTCGCAAAGACCCCGCGCAGTCGTCATGATGCCCATCGCCCAGTCCGCGAAGACGAGAACCTTGCGCTCATCTTCACCTGGCAGGAAGACCGCAAGGTCTCGAAGAACCTCACGCTTCACTACAAGCGGGATTTGTATCTCATCGATCCAGACCCCAGTGCCCAGCGGCTTCGAGGCAAGCGATGTCGCGTGCACGAATACGCCGATGGTCATCTCGAGTTGCGAGAGGGTGATGAGAGCTTCCCCTTCTCGGTCTTCGAGCAGAAGCGCCGTGTAACCCAGGGCGATATCGTTTCCAACAAGCGTCTCGGCGCAGTGTTGTCCAAGATTCAGACGGACCAACGCAGCAGAGACAAGGAGTTCTTGACCAAGAAGAAAACACTCCGTGAGAAAGAGCGGGTCCGAAGAGCAAGAGCCCAGGCGGATGCTCCACTTGGGAAGCCTTAACAGCTCCGAAATCGGACATTTCTAACTTGCGGAGAACCGGACATTTCTAAATTGCAGCGACAAAGTGCCGGGCGGTAGGAGTCTGCGGAGAGCATGAGCATGCCCGGCTCGAGGCGCGCCCAACGCGCAGTGAGGACGCCTCACGATGGGTCGGAGTCGACTAGAGCGCTTGCTGCGCCTTGAGTTCGAGCAACAGCGATTGGGTGTGCTCGGGGATCAGGAGATCCGGGCTTTCGGTGGTAATGCGGTCGAAGTGCGCGATCGCCTCGTTCGTATTGCCGGCCTCGGCTTGCACGCGCGCTGCGTTGAGCAGTGCGAAGTAACGCAGCGGATATGCAGTGATATCCGACGCCTTCATGTGGCTTGCGGCTGCAGCGTCAAGATCGCCTGTCTGCTCTTGGAGCAATGCGATCCGCTCGTAAACGATGCCGAGCATCGGTGCATCCGCGTCATAGGTTGCAGCCGCTTGTTCAAAGCCTGCGATTGCAGCGTCGTAGTTTTCGAGGTCTGCCTGAAGCGAGGCGACCTGCATCAGCGCATAGCCACCGAGGTCGCTTCCAGCGTGCTCGGTCGCTACCTGTTCAAACCGTGCGAGGTATTCTTCGCGGGTTGAGCGTGCTGCATCGGCGTTCGCGAGTTCGGGGATATCGAGGGTGCCCGAGTAGGCTCCGCCCATGGCCTGACGGAACTCGTTTTTTGCGGAGGCGATGTCGCTCGAGGCGACGAGGGTTGAGTTGTTGATGCCGCTGGTCGCGAAACCGAACACGGCGGCCCCGAGCAGGATCGCTCCCACCGCCCCCATGATCGGCACGGGGTTCTCTGAGATCCACTCCGAGAGCGCATCGCCTCGGCTTTCGATCTCGTCGAGTGCGGCGCCGGCTGATTCTTGGACGGGCTTATTTTTCTTCTTTTTTGCAACGGCCACGCTTGGCTGTCTCCCTGGCCAACGCCAATGATGGGTTGGTCCTCAATTGCGGCGGCGGATTGTATCCAACACGACTGAAAACGCGACAAATTCGATGCCGCATTCCGTCGTGATTCGATTTTGCGCCTCTGTTGCTGCTGGGTTGGTCGATTGTCCGCGAGCTTTCTTGACTGGCTAGCGGCCTCGATCCCGAAAACGTAGACGAATTGACGTCCCCTCGAAGCCAAACGCCTCCCGGAGTTGGTTTTCGAGATATCTGCGGTACGAGGTCTGAATGGACTTCGGTTGAGTGCAGAAGAACATGAAGGTCGGTGGTCGAACTCCGATCTGTGCCATGTAGAAAAACCGGATCGGGCGACGAACATGGCCACTTTTGCGTCCGAATGCCGGCTCGTGCTTGCGCACGGTCGCTTGCAGCCAGCGATTGAGCTCAGGGGTGGAAACCCGCCGCCGGCCCATCGAAGCGACCCGCAAGATCGCGGGGAAGAGCCTGGTCACTTTTGCACCCGTTAGGGCGGATATCGCGATTACCGGAACGTCGGACATGAAGCGCAGGCCGTGGTCGATTTTGTCGAGAACCTCGGCGCCCTCCTCTCCGTTGACCTGATCCCATTTGTTGGCCAGAACCACGGCTGCACAGCCCCGGTCTCGCACTAAGCTCGCAATGTGACTGTCCTGATCGCCAATGCCCTCGCTCGCGTCGACCAGCACCAGCGCGACATGGGCGCGCTCGAGGGCGCGAACCGTCATCAGCGCACTGACGCGCTCGATGGTCTCGTTGCGTTTGCCTGGTTTGCGCAGGCCCGCTGTGTCGACGAGCACATAGCGTTGGCCATCCACTTCAAGGCGCGTGTCGATGGCGTCCCGCGTTGTGCCTGCGACATCGGATACGACGACTCGCTCTTCGCCGAGCAGTCGGTTGACCAGCGAACTCTTGCCCGCGTTGGGCCGACCGACCACGGCGACTCGAATCTCGTCGGGGACGGCGACTTGCGGGGGCTCGTCGTCTTCCGGTACCGCGCTATCGCCAAAGTCTCCTTCGAGCGGTTCTTCGGAGAAGTCGGGGATCTCGCGATCGCCCTCGGGCAGGGCTGAAAAGTAAGTGGAGTCGCCGTCCGTCTCGTCGTCGGCAGGGGCATTGATTAGCTGCTCGACTAGGAGTTCCAACACTTCAAATGCGCCGGAGCCGTGCTCGGCGGATATGGGGTGCAAAACATCGAAGCCCAGGCTGTAAAACTCGGCGGTGCGCTCTTCGTGCTGGGGCAAGTCAATCTTGTTGACTGCGATGGCGACGGGCTTGTCTGTACGTCGAAGGGTCCGCGCAATTTCTTCATCTGCGGGCAGCATGCCGGACTGGCCGTCGACGACAAAAAGGATCGCATCGGCCTGGGCGACCGCCACCTTCGCCTGATTTTGTACCTCGGCGTCGAGTCCCGGAGCGTCGGCTCGGTCGAGGCCCGCTGTGTCGACGAGGAGAAATCTTCGTCCCAGCAGGCTGATTTCTTCGGCGATGCGGTCCCGGGTGACTCCGGGTTCATCTTTTACCAAGGCGCGACGGTGGCCCGCATAGCGGTTGAACAGTCGCGACTTTCCGACGTTTGGGCGCCCGACAATGGCGATGATGGGCAATGTTATGTTTTCAGTCATGAGGATTCCTGACAATAGCGGGCCAAATGGCGACGGGGGTATTTTGAGGGGTGGGCACGGTCCCTTGTCGAGCGAATCGCCCTCACCGGACGCTCGCTTGACAACGCGCCGTCATCGCACCTAGCTTGCAGTGCATCGATTGGACGATTCGCGATGAGCTTTGGCGACGAACGAGCGGATGATCTGATTCGTCCCCTGAACTGAGCACCTAATTGGAGTGGAACCGTGACGTCTCGATCCCGCACATGCCGAACTTTCAGTCTTCGCAGCCGATCTCTCGTTATCGCCTGCGCGATCAGCTTGAGCCTGCTCTGCGGTGGTGCAGCTTCGGCGTCGACCGAAACGCTCAAACGATCGCTCAGCAACATCACCCAGGCGCCGTTGGATCTACTTCTGGCACCCATGAACGGACTGCTTTCGGTGATCACGCGAATGGGCGAGCAGGAGGACCCGAACGCTGTGCGCGTCGTGTTCTTCGTTCCCGGAGTGATTTGGAATACCGGTGTCAACATCGGTGCCTCTACGATTCGCATGATTACTGGCACCATTGAGTTGATTCCCGGGGTGTTACTCGCCCCGGTTGACGCCGATCTCGACCCGCTGTTCTCGGCCGTTGATAGTGCGGGGGCTTTGGTTGAACTCGAAACGCCCTGTTGCCTCTACGTGAAGTTCGGCATCGATTATACCGCCGCCGTTAACTAGGCCGTTCTTCTAGGCCGTCCTTCTGGGCCGTTCTTCTAGGCCGTTCACTAGGTCGTCCTCTAGGTCGCCGTTATCCAGGTCATTAACTCGGGTCATTCACTAGGCCGCGAGTCGCCGCATCGTTCGCCGTGAGCGCTGGGCCGCGAAGGCGGTCGCCCTGCCCTGCAAGCGCGCGCCACTGATTACAATTGTTTAAGAAATGCCTCTACCGCATCGTGCACCGCGCCGCCGTCCCTCGGGTCGCACCAGCGGGCTTCTTCCACTTTGCGGATCCATGTGCGCTGTCGCCTTGCAAAGCGGCGCGTGTCGCCCTGCATGGATGTAAGCGCGTTGGCCAACGTGTCGGTGCCGTCTGCAACCGGGTTGATGTGGCGATAGCCGATTGCTTGCATCGGCCGTAGCTCGGGGCCGTAGCCCATTTCGCGCAGGCGCCTGACTTCTTGCAAGAGCCCGCGCTCGATCATTTTTTCGCAACGCTCGTTGATGCGCTCGTTGACAATGTCGCGCCCGGGATCGAGGGCCAAGTGCAAGCTCTTATAAGGCGACTTCTTGAAGCCGTGCTCGCTGCGCACCGTTGAGGCCTCGCGCCCGCTGCGCTGGACAATCTCGAGTGCGCGAATGATGCGGCGCAAGTCGTTGGGATGAATTGCCGCGGCGGCTTTGGGGTCGAGGCTCTCAAGGCGGCGATACAGCACCAGAGGCTTGCCGCTCTCAACGGCGCGGGTGTGCTCGAGTTCGAGGCGTTCGCGAAATGCAGTGTCTGCACCACCGGTGTCGATCAAGCCCTCTAGAAATGCTCGGATGTAGAGGCCGGTTCCGCCGACGAGCAGTACGAGCTTGCCCGAGGCGTGAACGCGCGCCGCGGCGGCACGCGCTTCAGTGGCGTAGCGCCCAGCGCTGTACTCCTGCTCGGGTGTCGCCACGTCAAACATGTGGTGGGGCACCGTTGCCCGCTCTTCGAGGCTTGGCTTCGCGGTGCCGATGTCCATGTACTTGAACACCTGCATCGAATCGGCGTTGACGATCTCGCCCTCAAAGCG
This sequence comes from Myxococcota bacterium, assembly GCA_047619425.1. Taxonomy (GTDB): domain Bacteria; phylum Myxococcota_A; class UBA9160; order UBA9160; family UBA4427; genus DUBZ01. The sequence continues at coordinate 12,083 of JBLHOB010000011.1, read as the reverse complement.
GCGAGCGAGTTCGAGAGCGAGGGATGACTTGCCCGCGGCCGTCGGACCGGTCAACACAACTACAGGTTGCGGGGAGGTATTTTCAGTGGTGGGTGAGCTCATGGCGGCGCGACACTAACGCAAACCGTCGCCCGTCACTCGCGACTCGTGAAATTGTCGGCAAAGCCCCCTTAACGGCGGGCGAACCTTCGCTCGATTTCAGGCAGGGGGTAGGCAACCGCAACCGGCCTGCCGTGGGGGCAAGTCGGTGCCCACGGGATGGTGTCGAGGTCGCGCAGGATCTGCTGCTGCTCATGGGGTTCGAGATGGTCGCCGGCTCGGCGCGCACTGTGGCAAGCGAGCGAAGCGAACACGCGATCAGCCGCGCCGAGCATGCGGGTGTCCGAGGCGTTGGCGGCGGTGGTGCCCCCGCTCGGGATCTGTTGAAGCTCTCCGGCCAGCTCGCGGACCAACGGCACAGGGTTGCGCCCCGTCAACAATGCGGGAATCGCGCGCACGACGACGGTGCCCTCGCCGAAGGGTTCGACTTCAAAGCCGAGCCGTTGGACGGTCTCGGCGTGTTCTTCGAGCGCCGCAGCGGCCAGGGGATCTAATTCCACGTTTACCGAGAGCAGGAGCCCCTGCCGTTCAACACCCCGTCCCAGCCATTCGGCACGCAGGCGTTCGTAGAGCACGCGCTCGTGAGCTGCGTGCTGATCGACCATCAGCAGGCCCTCCTTGCCCTCAACGAGCAAGTAGCTGGCTAAGAGCTGTCCGAGTACGCGCAGGCTGCCAAAGCGCATAGTGGGGGATTCGGGTGCGCTGGAAGGGGCTTCGAGGCCCGGCAAAAGACTCGCTTGCGGCGTCGTGGCTCCGGTCCTGGGAGCTTCACCTGGCGTTTGGGGCGCGGCCAAGGCCCAGTCGGTGGCCGAGGTTTCGCGCACGGCAGATTGAGACTCGCCGCCGTAGTGCGATGACGTTGGGTCGAAGGGAGCCTTCGGCTCAGTCACCCCGTCCCCGAGCCAATTGCGTTGTCCCATGGCGTTTCGCACGGCGCGCCGGATCAGTTGATGGATTGCCTGGGAGTCGGCGAAGCGAACTTCCCACTTTGCTGGATGCACGTTGACGTCGACCCCGCTGCCGCTGAGGGTCAAAAAGAGAATCGCCGACGGGAAACGCCCGCGCGGTAGCAAGTCTCGGTAGGCCTGCAGGAGCGCATGCCGCATTACTTTGTCTCGCACCGGGCGACCGTTCACGAAGAGGTAAATGCCGTTGGCGTTGCTGCGCGTCTCCTCGGGTGACGACACGAAGGCTTGCAGGTGCCCTGTCGCTTCTTCGCACTCGACGGGCACGAGTGCATCCGCGACGGCTTCTCCAAGCACTGCGGCAATGCGGTCAAGGGGTTCGCTTGTTGCCGGCCAGATGATGGGCGCACGGTCGTCTCGGCGCAGCTCGAAATGGACACCCGGCAGCGCGAGAGCGAGTCGTCGCATCCAGTCGGAGACGTGGCTCCACTCGGTGCTTTCGCTCTTCAGGTATTTGCGACGCGCGGGCACCTTGCCGAAAAGGTTTGCAACTTCGATGCGCGTGCCTTCGGGGCCACCGGCGGTCGACTCGTCGAGCATCTCTCCAGCTTCGACATTGACGACGTAGCCCTCGTCCTGGCCCTGTTGTCGTGTGAAAATTCGCATTCTCGAGACCGAAGCGATCGCCGGGACGGCTTCTCCCCGGAATCCGAAGCTCATTACGGTCTCAAGCTCGGAGAGTGTTGAGAGCTTGCTGGTGGCGTGACGGGACAGCGCCATTCGTGCATCCCGGGGGGACATGCCTGTTCCGTTGTCCGTAACGGCGACGAGGCCCTTCCCGCCGTCCTTGATTTCGACGCGAATGCGGTCGGCTCCGGCGTCCAGAGCGTTCTCAACCAGCTCCTTTACGACCGAGGCCGGTCGCTCGACGACCTCGCCCGCGGCGATCTGATCGATCAGCGCGTCGGGTAAAAGATGGATCCGATCGGTTTCGCCAATCACGTCAAACCTCGAGAAAATACTTAAAACTGAAAAATGGTGTGAATTCGCCGCCCACTTTTCCCCTCTTGCGGGTTAACATTAGCGCGCTGGTGCGTCAATGTTATGGGGAACATGTCGAGCTCGTTTGTGAAAATATCTGCACGCGACTCGCAATTGTGATTGGCAAGGGCTCGAATCCTCAACACTTCTTGTGTTGAAGGGTAGAAGCGTCAGGGGGCATTTCGCATGACCGAACAACGAACGACTTCAAGTACAATGGGTTCACTCGGTTCGACGTCTGGAACAACATCCGGAACCGCGACGGGCGAAATGAGCGTCAGTCCGCTGGCCACTGCCGACGCCTCGCCCGAGAGCGTTGCCTCGCAGGGTCGTGGCGAATCGCGCACTGCCGGTCGCCGGCAAAGCGATCGCATCATCGCGGCAAGTGAGCTTGGGCAACGCTCACTGGATCAAGCAACAGCTTGCGCACGCAGCGACACGGCAATTCTCGTCGCAGGGCCGAGCGGATCTGGACGCAAGCATTTTGGCCGCGCGATTCATACCTGGAGTCGACGAACGGCAGAGACGGTCGTTGTTTTCCCGGTAGCGAGCACGCCGGAAGCACTTCACACTCGCGAGCTCTTTGGCACAAGCGATGGCTCAGCAACGTTGAGCGATACACCCGAAGGCGCGCTTGTCGCAGCCGGTCGCGGCACGCTTTTGATCGATGGCATCGACAAGCTCGACAGCAGTGCGCGATCGTCACTCGTTCAAGCTGTGAAGACACAGTCCTTTCGTCGCACGAGCGAAGGCGAGCCCATTGCGATCAACGCGCGCATCATTGCAACCGCGGACAGCGCCGAGCAAAGCTGGCTCGGAGACTTGCCTGTTGAAGTTGTGACGCTGCAAGGCCTCGCCGAACGCCGCGAAGATGTGCTGCCGCTCGCGGCTCACTTCTTGGCCGAGATTGCCGAGCAGGAAGAGATTCGCCCCATTGGCTTCACTTCAGATGCGCGGCATTGGCTGGTGGAAGAAACTTGGACTGGCAATGTGCGCGAGCTACGCGAGCGCATCCGGCAGTCGGTTCGTCTCTCGAATGACGGTGTGATTTCAGCCGAGTCGCTGATGCTCTCGACGGACGGCGACGAAGTACCGTCGTTCAAGGACGCCAAGCGCGCCTTTGAAACCCGCTACGTCGAGGGGCTGTTGCGACGTTGCAGCGGCAACATCAGTCGTGCGGCGCGCCTTGCGAAGAAGGACCGCAAGGACTTCTACGACGTCATCCGACGCACCGGAGTCGATCCGAGCGAGTTCCGTAGCTGATTGAATCGAGGTCGGGTAGCGACGTACGTGCGCGCAACCGGTCCGAGTTAGCTTCTTGATCGGTGGAGTGTCTTCTGATGTCGGTGGTCCGAGTCGCATTGGTCCAGTTGTCGTCAACCGCAGATGTGGTGGCCAACCTCAAGACCGTGGAGGAGTTGGTTGCGAAGGCGGCGCGCGATGGAGCTGAGTTTGTCGCCCTGCCTGAAAACTACGGCTACTTGCGGCGAGAAGGTCTTCTCTACCCGTGCGCGCAAACGATCGAAGGTGAGATCGTTGGCTGTATTCGCGCCTTGGCGAAGGAGTACGGGATCTGGATTCTCGGAGGTTCGTATCCCGAGGCTATTGCCGACAGTGACCGGGTCTACAACTGCAGCGTCTTGATTTCGCCCGACGGTGAGTGCGTGGCCCAGTACCGCAAATTGCATTTGTTCGACGTTGAACTCGGCGCCGCGGGTGGAAGTTTCCGCGAGTCCGATGCGATCGCACCGGGCAGCGACGTTGTCAGCGCCGAAATGCCCTTCGGCACGCTCGGCATGTCAATCTGTTACGACCTGCGCTTTCCCGAGCTCTATCGCGAGTTCGCAAATCGGGGGGCCACGATGGTCTGTGTCCCTTCGGCATTTGCACCCGGAACGGGTCGCGATCACTGGGAGGTTTTGTTGCGGGCGCGGGCGATCGAAAACCAGGTGTTCGTGTTGGCGCCCGCTCAGTGCGGCGCGCACGGTGAAGACCGCTCGAGTTATGGGCGATCGATGATTATCGACCCTTGGGGCCTCGTGCTCGCCCAGGCGGCAGATGAACCGACCGTCGTGATCGCGGATTGCGACTTTGGTCGCCTGGCTCAGGTGCGCGCCGCGATCCCGTGTCTTACCAATCGGCGCCTCTGACCTTCACTGCACCCTGCTGAATCTTCTTCCTTCGCCGGCCCCCTTTAAACGCCATCTGGCCACGTTGAAGGCTCCCCTCAGCCTCTCTTGGGCATGCGTACCGCGCATGCCGGGGGCACGGTGTGACCCTCAAGCTTCTCGGGGGCCATGCCGATTAAGTGCGGAGACGGTTGGGTTGGTTTCGACGTGTGAAAGGTTGGTTTGAGATGGGTGAAGCACCCCGTAGTCCTGCACGAATCGTTGCCACCGATGGCGACTTTGAAGGTATGGCGTACGAACTCGTTGCCGACGAAACCATGATTGGCCGCAATTCAACTGCGGACATCAGCCTGCTCGACGACGGGATGAGTCGCGAACACGCGATTATCAGCTACGAAGAAGCCAGCGGTGAGTATGTGGTGGACGATCTGCAGTCGACGAATGGGACCAAGGTGAATGGCAAGCGGGTTCGCTCGGCTCCGCTTTCGCCCAACGATGAGATTCGAATCGGGAACACCACTTTTCGCTTTGAATTGAATTGATGTGCCCGGCGCCCTCCTGAAGCGTTAAGCTTCGCTCTCCCCCCAATAAGTTTTATCGCAACCGCTTTCTCGCGTGGGGGTATCAACGTGAATCGATCGAATCTCAGTGCGCCGTCCGGCGTCCGTCCTCTTCTGAACCAACGCATCGGCACGGCGCCAGGCGGCAGCCGCGTGTTGTTGGCACTTGTCCTAGTGATGAGTCTTGGGGGCAGCGCATGTGTTACGCCCTCGCCGGCACCCAAGTTTAATCCGCAATCGGCCTATCGAGTGGGTGCGCCGGACCAGGTCCAGGTAAGCATTCTCCCAGAGCCCGTCATTGAGCGAACTCTGACGGTGCGCCCGGATGGTAAAATCTCCCTCGACTTGATTGGCGATGTTCAAGCCTCGGGAAATACGACGGAAGAAATCGCGGAGACAGTGCGTGTCGCGATTGGACGCTACAAACGCGATGCTTCGGTAACCGTCACCGTGGTTGCCGCGGAGAGCGACACCATCACGCTGTTTGGAGAGGTCCGGTCGCCGGGGAGCTTTCCGATCCTCCACGATATCCGAGTGGCGGAGGCAATCGCGCAGCTTGGCGGTACGACTCACTTCGCATCGCGACGGTACATTCGAGTGATACGGACGGTCAATGACAAGACGACCGTGCATCGGGTGAACCTGACACGCATTCAGTCCGGTGACCTCTCAACCAACATTCAACTGTTGAGCGGTGACATCGTAGTGGTCCCGCCGACCGCCTTGGCGAAGGTCGGGTACTTCTTGCTCCAGATCCTGTTCCCCTTCCAGCCTCTCATTCAGGCGAGTGGAACCTACGGCGCTGTGTCATCGGTCGGTGGGCTCTAATAAATTAAGGAGGCCCAAGTAATTGAAGCTTTGAGCGTGAGCCGGGGTTGGACGGAAGTCTGGCCCCGTGTTTCTATTGCTTGCGCCTAGCGGGCACCTCGTCGCATCAAAACTTCGGGGATCGTGCGTGCGATGATGATGAAGTCGGTGAGCAGCGACCAGGTGTCGATGTAGAGCAAGTCGAGCTTGATCCATTCGGCAAAGCTTATGTTGCTGCGCCCACTCACCTGCCAGTAGCAGGTAAGGCCCGGGCGCATCGATAGACGTCTGCGGGTATCGCCTTGGTAGTGGATGACTTCGTCCGGCGTTGGCGGTCGTGGCCCGACGATGCTCATTGTGCCCGTAAGCACGTTCCAGATCTGGGGCATCTCGTCGATGCTCGTGCGCCGCAAGAAGGAGCCGACCCGCGTGATCCGTGGGTCCGCTTGAAGCTTGAACACCGGGCCGTCCATTTCGTTGAGAGCCATCAGCTCTTGCTTGCGACTTTCGGCGTTGACATCCATGGTGCGCAACTTGATCATCTCAAAGCGGCGTCCGTTCTTGCCGCAGCGAATCTGTTTGAAGAACGCGGGCCCGGGTGAATCTAGGCGGATCGCTAGGGCAGCGGCCGCAATGATTGGGCCGAACACGACCATGCCGGCAAGTGCGCCGAAGATGTCCACACCGCGCTTCACCATCAACTCGACTTCATTGTGGTGGACAGGGGCAAAGCTCAAGGTTTTGAGGGCGTCGAAAGTACCGACCCTCGGCGCGGGGAGTTGGTCGCCGAACAAGTCGGTTAGCAACGTGACCGGCACGCCGACCAACGCGCACTCGCGAACGATTGGCGTTAATGCGATGAGCATGCTGCGTGGACAAGCGACGAGGACTTCATCGACGGACTCTGTGCGCAGGAGATTCGGCAGTTCCACGAACTTGTTGATCTTCGATACGGGCACCCGTGGCTCGAAGTCAGGGCCACCGTCGTCTACGTAACCAATCACGCGAAGACCCCATTCGGGATGGCGCGCGATCGTATCGGTCGCGTGACGTGCGCGGGGCCCTGCACCGACGAGGACGATGTTGCGAAAGTTCTTGCCTGTGCGGCGAATCAATCGCAGGGTAAGCATGGCGGGCACGCGCAGTGCGGCTTGGAAGACGAACATGCCCGCGGCGAGGGCCAGGGGCATCAGCGGTGGCGCCGGGATACCGATTGTAAAGAAGGTGGAAGCCAGCATCGCAGCGGCGACCGCATCGCCAAGCAGGATGCGCGTCAAAAGTTGGACGACGCCGACCCGGCGGTGGGACTCATAGACGCGAAAGCGCCCGAGCACGATTTGCCATGCGAGCCCGGTAAGGACTGCCATGAAACCAATTGCAAGCGGGCTGTAGGTAGTGAGCTTGTTTGAAAAGGGGTGGTAGGCAATCGCGGAAAAGAGTGCGATGCAGAGCCCGACATCAGCGACCAGCCAGACTCGGTGTATTCCGCGTCCAAATTCTCTCAGCATGACGTCTCGCCCTTTTGATCCCGGGATCCCTCGCAGCGAATTCGCCGCTCGCACTCCGCCTGGTTGGGAGTGTGGCCCCTCGTTATATCGTGAGTAACGAGAGCGTTGGGATGGTTCCGGGTATTCATATGGCGAGAAAATCCTTTCCTGTGGCGTTTTAACCGAAGTGGCTCCAACTCAGAGTATTCATACCACGACGGGGTTTTTTGAGCTATCAGAAACTTGTTGCTCAAAACCCAACTTTGGATTGCATTAGGCCTTGTAACCGTTTGATTTATTTGGGTAATTTTAGTTCTGGTGGTGCGGGGGGTGGACACAGAGACGTGTCACGTTTTTGCGAAAATCTGTGAGGAACTCAGCCTCGGATCACGTTCAGGTAGACCTTTATGACGTCGACGAAGGCCTTGGCGTAATCGTTCGGGCGAATCTTCGAGCCGGCAACGTCGTGCCATTGCAGCAGCGGCAACTCGTAAATTACGTGCTCGGCACTCGAGCGCCCAGCGTCTTTTCGCTGTCGAATCAGTCTCGCAATCACCTCGACATCGAAGACCCACCCGCTCTTCATGGGCGCTTCAAATAACTGCCTCATTTCGGTTGAGTTGCGAAAAACCTTGGCTCCGCATTGGGTGTCGTAAACGGGGAGGTCGAGCACGAGGGAGGCCACGGTGGCGGCGATGCGACCCAGATAGTGCCGCATTGGATCTCGGCTGATTGATCGGCCGAGAAGCTTAACGCGCGAGCCGATGACGAGGTCGAGTGTTGGTTGCGCATTGAGAACGTCCACGAAGCGCGGAATTTCATCGAGGGGCGTAGCAAGATCCGCATCCCAGTAGCCGCAGTGCGAGACGTCGCCGGAGAACGCTTCGAGCATGCCGTAGCGCACGGCCAACGACTTGCCCTGGTTGTGGTCGAGGGCCAGGACGCGAACGCGTCCCTCGTGCTTGCTCGCGAACTCTTGCAGCAGCGGCAGCGTGTTGTCCGTACTGCCGTCATTCACGAACAAGAAGTCGAGACCGACGATCTCCTGCAAGGCTCGATCAAATGCCGCATTGTCAAAGCGTTCGGCTTCGTTGTAGCAGGGCACTACGATTGTCGTACGCGTCGTCATGCGAATCTCTTGTCCCCGGGGCTTTCGTAGCGAGCGTTCATGGACTGCCTGTTTGTAGCGCCTATGCGCGCCGCGATGCGGGTGCAGGATAGCCTTTCTAGCGACGTCGGGAACGGCTTCTGTTTCGGCGATGACGTGGCACTAGCTCTGGTACCGCCCTGTGATGGGATCGTTGCTCGGGTGCGAGTGATGTACTCACAGCTTGCGCACTGCTGTTTGCGAGTTGCCAGCTGCTTATGGGAGCACGCTTCGAACTTGTCACCGGAGCCTGTTCCACCCAATCAAATCGGACAATTCGGGTGGTGAAGTTGGTACAATCGCGCGCAACCTATCCACGCGTTCAAAGTTGAAACTCACTGTGATGCCCAACCGAACTCGTATGAATCCGAAGCCAATTTGCAATCGTCTCCCACATCGCAATCTACGCCGCTTTACGTTGACCTCGACGGCACACTGATCAGCACCGACATGCTGTGGGAAACCATGTGGTTCCTACTGTGCAAGGATCCTTTGCGGGTCTTCAGCTTGCCGTTGTGGCTCATGCGCGGCAAAGCGGGTTTCAAGCAGGCGATCGCCGAGCGGGTGACATTTGACGCGTCACTGCTGCCGTACCGGCCTGAGGTGCTCGATTATGTGCGCGGTCAGCGCGAGTCGGGACGCCGCGTTGTCCTCGCGACAGCCAGTCATACTAAAATTGCTGAGCCCATCGCAGAAGAGCTCGGCCTCTTTGATGCCGTCCTCGCAAGTGATGGCGAGACGAATCTTTCAGGTTCGAGGAAGCTCGCTGCGATCAAACAAGACGCCGGCGACGCGGCCTTCGAGTACATGGGCAACGGCAGCGACGACATCGCCATCTGGCAAGAGGCGGGCACCGCGACGCTCGTACATCCGGATCGTGCCGCCGCGGTCGCGGCCAAGTCGCTTGCGTGTGAAGTGAAAGAGATCGAAACGCAGCGCTCCGGCATTGGCCCTGCGCTCAAGGCGTTGCGCAGTTACCAGTGGGTGAAAAATGCCCTGCTGTGGATCCCAATTCTGCTTGCCCACGAACTCGGCGATGTTCAAAAATTAACGTCCGTCGCGATCGCCTTTGGGTGTTTTTGTGCGATTGCTTCCGCCACCTACATGCTGAACGACTTGCTCGACATCGAAAGCGATCGCCGGCACGAGCGCAAGCGCAATCGGCCGTTCGCCGCCGGCACCCTCCCGATCCCAACTGGGATTGCGATCCTCGTCGCACTCATGATTGGCGGTTTCGGCTTGTCGTTGGCCGCCCTGCCCCTGGTCGCGACGGGCATGCTCGCCATATACACGACGCTGACGATCTCGTATTCGCTTTACCTGAAAGAGAAGCTCTTCGTCGACGTACTCGTTCTGGCGGGGTTGTTTACGCATCGCGTGCTATCGGGTGCAGTCGCCGCCGACGTTCGACTGTCTCCCTGGCTGCTCGCCTTCTCGCTTTTCTTTTTCTTGAGCCTTGCGTTGCTCAAGCGTTACGCGGAACTGCTCGCAACCGAGGGCAAGGGCGAACAGAGCAATGCGCGACGGGCCTATCAGGTTTCGGATATTGGCCTGGTCGAGAACATGGGGCTGTCGGCCGGGTACATGGCCGTCTTGGTTCTATGCTTGTTTGTAAGCAGCGATGACGTCAGCAAGCTCTACCCGAACCCCGACGTCTTGTGGCTTGTGATGCCGCCGTTTCTTTATTGGATTTCACGCATGTGGTTTCTCGCACGCCGCAAAATCCTGCTCGACGATCCTGTGCTCTTTGCTGCCACGGATCGCACCAGTTGGCTGACTGGCGCAGTCATAGCAATCGTCGGTACGATCGCGGCCTTGTAATTATGGTTGAATCAATCACAAAACCCGCGAGCGCGAAGCTGGTCCATCTCAAGCCGCAGTTCGCGCAAAGGGCGGCGCGCCAGGCGATTGCTGGCTGGGGCAATTTCCCGGTCGAGGAGTGCGAGGTCTACCGCCCTGAGGCGCTCGATGACTTGCAAGAAGTTGTCGCCGGCGCACCCGAGAAGGATCTAATCGCTCGCGGCCTCGGGCGCAGCTACGGTGACGCGGCGTTGAATCGTGATCGCGGCGTGATCCTCAGCGAACAATTTGACCGGATGCTGAGCTTCGACTCGGCGACCGGTGTGCTGCACTGCCAGTCGGCGGTGAGTCTCGCCGAGATCATCGAGCACTTTCTGCCACGGGGATTCTTTTGTCCCGTTACTCCGGGCACAAAGTTCATCTCGATTGGCGGCGCGATTGCGGCCGACGTTCACGGCAAAAACCATCACGCCAATGGTTCGATGGGTGAGTTCATTCTCGGCTTTCGCCTACTCACGGCATCCGGCGCGATTCTCAATTGTTCGCGCGATGAAAATCGTGACTTGTTTTGGGCGACGATCGGCGGGATGGGACTCACAGGGATGATTCTCGATGCCAAGCTTCGGCTGGAGCCCGTCGAGTCGGCCTACATGAACGTGCGCAATCAGCGTGCCGCCAATATCGATGTCCTGCTCGAGCGCTTCTTCGAAAGTAACAACGAGTTCGCCTATGAAGTGGCTTGGCTCGACTGTCTCGCTTCGGGCAGTTCGCTGGGGCGCTCCGTACTGATGCAAGCGAACCACGCCCAAGCGAGCGACCTGCCCGCCGATTTGCGTGGCAGCCCGTGCGATTTTCGCGAGGGACCAAAGGTCTCCGTCCCCTTCACGTTCCCCGGGTTCGCTTTGAACCCTTATACGATGAAGATCTTCAACTATGCCTTCAACGCGATTCATCCCGACTCCCACAGCGTTGTAGGGTGCGACAACTACTTTTACATGCTCGACCGAGTGCACCATTGGAACCGTGTCTATGGGCGTCGCGGCGTGGTTCAGTATCAGATCGCCCTGCCCCCAGAGAGCGGGCGAACCGCGTTGATTGAGATCCTCGAGCGGCTGTCGAAGTCCAACCGCGGCTCTTTTCTGGCGGTGCTGAAGACACTCGGTGCAAGTCGGCACGGGTTTTTGTCGTTTCCGATTAAGGGGTACACCCTCGCACTTGACCTTCCCAATACCGGGCCCGATCTCGTGACGGACCTGCAGCAAATTGACGAAATCGTTTTGAAGGCCGGTGGTCGCGTCTATCTCGCCAAGGATGCGTGCATGCGCGCCGAGGTGTTTGAACAGATGTATCCCGAACTCGACCATTTCCGCGAGATCAAGCGGAGTGTCGACCCCGAGCAGCGCTTTGCCTCCTCCCAGGCTCGTCGCCTGCGGATCGTGGAGCCACGGTGAGCGAGTTCCGAGGGGCCATCGTTGTGGGCGCAACTTCGGGCATTGGGCGTGCGATCGCTCGACGCTTGGGCAAGGAGGGGTACTCCCTGATCCTGGCCGGGCGCGATCTCGACGCCTTGGGTGAGATCGCGACCGACTTGCAGGTTCGCTTTGGCATTAAGGCCGACACGCGAAGCTTTGAAGCCCTCGACTTTGAGTCGCACACCGAGTTTTTCGGCGAGTGCGTCGAGCACTTTTCCGGTCGACTTGAGGGCATCGTGTTGTGTCACGGTCAGATGCCCGAGCAAGACGTATCCGAGAATGACTTTGCTGTGGCGAGGCGTATGATTGAGGTCAACTACCTCTCGTCGGTCTCGTTGCTCAATCTGGCAGCCAACTATCTCGAAAGCAGAGAGCACGGCTTTGTCGCGGCCATTACCTCGGTTGCGGGCGACCGCGGGCGCGCGAGCAACTACCTCTACGGCTCAACGAAATCAGCTCTCTCGGCGGTGCTCTCGGGGATGCGCGTGCGGTTGGCGAAGCGCGGAGTCTCGGTCGTCGACATTCGTCCGGGCTTCGTGGATACCCAGCTTACTTGGGGACGCCCGGGGATGTTTCTCGTTGCCTCACCCGAAAGTGTTGCGCAGGATGTGTACCGCGGGATCGTAAAGAACCGCG
>JBLHOB010000010.1:0-17465 GCA_047619425.1 Myxococcota bacterium | reverse complement strand
GATCGACGTTCGAAAGATCGGCGTTGGTGGCAAGCGCGAGTAGCCAGCGCGCTGCTGCCGCTCTGACGCTGTCCGTTGATGTGCGAAAACCAGGCGATCGAAGGCAGTGGAAACATCTGGCCATCGCAGGCGACTGTGATGCTTCGCCGCACGGATCAGCCGCCGAGCTGGTACATCTCCATCCGTGAGCGATCCCGGCGCGCGGCGTCGGTCATCTGGCCGCGCTCTTCGGAGTAGCGGTCGGTGCGCACTCGCCAAACGCTCGACACGAGTTCGAGCATTTCTTCGTGGGTGGCTCCAGCGCGTAGCGGCGCGCGCAGGTCGGTGCCGGAATTCGCAAACAAGCACGTCACAAGATTGCCGTCGGTGGTGAGCCGTGCACGAGAGCAGTCGCCGCAAAACGGTTGGCTCACCGACGTAATGATCCCAATTTCGCCTTCGCCGTCCGCGTACTCCCAACGCTTTGCCACTTCACCGACGTGATTGGGTGCAATGGCTTGGATCGGAAATTCGCTGCCTATCGCGTCGACGATTTCATCAACACTCATGACCTGTGAAAGATCCCAGTCATTGCGGGTGCCGACGTCCATGTACTCGATAAAGCGCAAGATGTGTCCGGAGCCGCGAAAGTGTCGGGCGAGTTCGACGATCGTGTGGTCGTTGACGCCCTTTTGCACAACGCAATTGATCTTGATGCGCGCAAAGCCCGCGGCCTCTGCCGCCGCAATGCCTTCGAGCACCTGTGCGGGGGCAAGCTTGTCGCCGTTCATCTTCCGAAACACAGCCTCGTCGAGGCTGTCGAGACTTACCGTCACCCGACCCAAGCCCGCCTTGCGCAGCTTCTCCGCCGTGCGCGGCAATAGCGTTGCGTTCGTCGTCATCGCGGTGTCTTGGATGCCGTCTATTTGCGAGAGACTCGAAATCAACCGATCCAGATCGTGGCGCAGCAACGGCTCGCCGCCGCTGATCCTGAGCTTGGAGACGCCCAGCTCTGCAAAGACGCGAACAAGACGCTCAATTTCTTCGTAAGTGAGCAGCTCTTTGCGCGGCAGAAACGCGTACTTTTCGCCGAAGATCTCCGCCGGCATGCAGTACGTGCAACGAAAGTTACAGCGATCCGTCACTGAAATGCGCAAGTCGCGCAGCGGACGGTTCATCGTATCGACAAGAGTTTGAGAGGGGGATGTAATTTTCATGAGCTCTGGGGTGGGCGGCGTAGGCACGACAGCATAGCCAAGTCTCAACCTTACGGGCACTTCGAAGTGCTGCGCAATTCATTTGAACTGGCAAAGGCGAGCCCGGCAACTCGCAACTGACGAGAATCAACCTCGCGTGACGTCGTCCTTCTCGAAGAGATTGCCTGGGCCCAGACAACCACGGGGATCGAGCGCTAGCTTGATCGCGAGCATCTGCTCAAAGCCCGTCTCACCGGTGCGTTGCCGCAGAGCTGCGCGTTTAATTTTGCCGATCCCGTGTTCCGCGGACGGACTGCCACCGCGCGCGATTGCGAAGCGTGTGAGGTGCCCGATTACCGCGCGCGCAAGAGCCAGCCCTGCCCCCGTCTTCGGTAGGAAGTTTACGTGCAGGTGATTGTTCCCGACGTGACCAAACACGACGCTGGCAAGGCGTTCGGGAAAACCCGCCTCGCAGAGCATCTCCGAAGTCACCGGGGTGCCCTCGGCCAACTCCGCTCCCACCGAGGCGAGCAACTGTGCGCGTTCACTGGCGTCGAGCAACGTGAGCGGAGCATCCGCCGCTGCGTGATAGACGTCGAACATACTTTGCAAGTGCTTGTCGGCCACCGCGAGGTCGGTCCCAAGCTTTGGCATGCCGTTGCGCGCGACCTGTTCGTTTACGCCAGCCGGCACCGCATGACGAACCCGCTCCATCATCTCGCGTTGCTCTTGGGTTTGCGCAATTTGAACACCGTTCGGTGTACGGCTAAGGGCGCCACAGGCCTCTAGCAATTTGAGCCATCGCCCCATCAAGGCGAGTTCACCCAGCCCATCACGCTCGTGGATGAATTGCTCGACAAACAAGGCCACGCGGGCGGTGCCTGGAATCGTAAACTCGCTGATGTCGGCCGCAATGATGGCAAGGGACTCACGGTCAAACCATTCAAGACTGTCTGGTTGGGGCATCCCCGGCTCAAGAGCGCCTGTGCGCGTTTGTTCGATCAGCTTCAAGGCATTTGCTTCATCGGCGAAGAAAAGCATCATCGACAAGCAGCCGGCGGGTTTTGCCATCAGGGCCACTTCGACTTCGGTTACTACGCCGAGGGTTCCTTCGGAGCCGATAAACAAATCGATCAGGTCGACATCGTCGCCGCCGAAGTACCCCGATGCGTTTTTGATCTCAGCGGGTAGTGAAAATGAAGGAACAGCAACGCGCGTGTGTTGCGGAGCCTTGTCGTCGGCCTCTGCCGCAAACGCACATCGGCCTGGATCCTCGCTGTGGACGATCTCAAACGCCTCCCCTGCCGACGCTCGATGCACACCACGCTTGATGTCCAACACCTCACCACACGCGAGCACGACGCGCATGCCGCGAATCCAGCTGCGCGTCGCACCGAAACGCAGACTGCGCGGCCCGGATGCGTTGCAGCCAACCGTGCCGCCGAGCGTACAGTCACGCCGACTCGTCGGGTCTGGCGGATACATCAAGCCCTCGGCTTCGAGCCCGTCCTGAAACGCGCCGAGCATCGTGCCCGCACCGCAGACGGCCCGCAGCCCGGCCTTGTCGATACTCCCCTGGGCTTTCAGCTTCTCGGTCGACAACAACCATCCCGTCGGAGGCACCGAGCTACCGGTGGTGCTCGTTTGGGCCGCGACGACAGTGACGACTGTTTTCTCGATGTGGGCCCGCGCCAGGATCGCAGCGACCTCGGCCTCGCTCTCCGGCCGAAACAGCGCACTGGCCTCCCCCACGACACCGCTCGCATCGCGCAAGTATCCCGCAATCACATCGGCGTCCCGAGTCGGTTCAGCGCCATTTCCCAGCTCGCCTCGGAGCGGCTCGGTGCGTATTCGATCAGTGCGGTCAACCATGGTCGCAGAGCATACCTGGGAACCCTGCCAAGATGCGATATTGGGTCGATACGAATCCGCCAGCTTCCGCGCTGCGGGCGTGGTATCCCTTGCCCCCAATGCGTGACTCCGACGACCCTAAAATTGAAGAAACGCCGAGCGATACCGCGGCTCCGCAAGACGCGAGCTCCGGCCCCCCGGCATCCTCGGCCGATGTCCTTGAAGCCAACGCCCTCGAGAAGGTTGCGGCAACTCTCGAAACCCTTGAAGCGATCGCGAGCGACCACACCCTGCTGGCCACCCTCGACGAAGAGACCAAGCGTCGACTGCAAGTGGCCGCCGGCAGGATCTCGCGCCCGGGTCGCAACCAACGCAAAGCACTGCGCCGCATGCGCGAGCGCAACGAGCGCGTAGCGCGCAAGCAGCGCGACGACGATCTGCTGCGCAAGACCGGGATCCGAGAAGGCCAGGCCGACAACGTCTTTCAAACGCCCAACGCGACTGTGGCATTGCCGATGAGTATTCGGAAATCCCGCGCACTCGGGCGCCAGCCGCATCGCCCTGCCCCTGTCGAACCGCCCGCTTTCGGACCGACGGGGAACTACGAAAGTCCGCCGGCGACGGATGCCATCGTGGAACGCTCCGGGAGCACCGACCAACACAAGGGCCCCAGGCTTCTCGATCCGCGCAATTGCTACGTCTGCAAGCAAGACTTCTTCGAACTGCACAGCTTCTACGCTTCAATGTGCCCGCGTTGTGCAGACTTCAACTGGCTCAAACGAATCCAGACCGCGGATCTTACTGGGCGCGTTGCACTCGTCACCGGTGGCAGGATCAAGATCGGCTACCAAAGCGCGATCAAGTTGTTGCGCGCCGGGGCCCACGTCATTGTGAGCACCCGCTTTCCCCGGGACGCCGCGACCCGCTTTGCAAACGAGATCGACTTCGGCGAGTGGAGTGATCGCGTCGAGATCCACGGCCTTGACCTGCGTCACACGCCAAGCGTTGAAGCCTTCACGCGGCAGTTACAGCAGCAACACTCGCGACTCGACTTCATTTTAAATAACGCTTGCCAAACGGTGCGCCGTCCTCCGAGCTTCTACGCACACATGATCGACAAAGAAGAGGCGCCCGCTTCGCAGCTACCGAAAATTGAACAGCAACTGCTTCGAGGCACCGCCGCTGACAATCACTCGGCCTCTCCCCTGGCCGGCTTGCTGCCCAATCAAGCGCAGTGGCGCGAAGGCCTAGACCGCGCGGCCAGCCTTTCCCAGATCCCCATGACCCCGGACGATCACAACACCGACCCGACGCTGTTTCCGGCAGGCAAGCTCGACCAGGATCTCCAGCAGATTGATTTGCGCCAGAAGAACAGCTGGCGTTTGGCTCTCGACGAAGTCCCTTCCGTCGAACTTCTCGAGGTTCACCTCGTCAACGCCGTTGCCCCCTTCATTCTCAATGCGCGACTCAAAGAGTTGATGCTGCGCACACCCGGTCGCGAGAAGCACATCGTCAATGTCTCGGCGATGGAAGGCCAGTTCTACCGCACGTTCAAAACCGATAAGCACCCGCACACCAACATGGCCAAGGCGAGTTTGAACATGCTCACTCGCACGTCTGCTCCGGACTACATCAAGGATGGAATCCACATGAACAGTGTGGATACAGGGTGGATCACGGACGAAGACCCCGCCGAAATTGCGGAGCGAAAAACAGAAGAACACGGCTTTCATCCGCCGCTGGACATCGTTGACGCCGCGGCGCGGATTTGTGACCCGATCCTGTCGGGGATCAATCTCGGAAGTCATGTGTGGGGGCAGTTTCTGAAGGACTATGGCCCGACCGACTGGTAACGAAACGATCCAAAGGCTCACGCAGATAAGAGACGATCGCACGCGCCTGCCCTATCCTAAAAGCCGACTCATATCGCCGGAAGCAAAACTCGAACCCCGCGCATCCTTGCGCCACTGCCGAGGTAACCCCGTGGAAGTCCCTTTACTCGTCGACGATTTTTTGCGCCGCGGCGCCCAGCTCTACGCCGCTAAAACTGCAATCGTCGACGGTGCCATGCGCCTCACGTACGCGCAGTTTGAACAGCGCGCCAACCAGATGTCCCACGCGCTACTTGGCGCGGGCATTCGCAAAGGCGACCGCGTCGGCATCCTCAGTCCAAACTCGCACTTCTTTCTCGAGTCGTTCTACGCGACCAGCCAGATCGGGGCCATCTTAGTCCCACTCAACTTTCGCCTTCAGAGCACGGATCTCGAATACATCCTCGATCACGCTGGCGTCGTCTGCTTGCTGGCCGACCGCGAACTCGCCGAGTCCTCTCCAACCTTGCAAGCATGCCTCCCGAAGGTGAACCACTGGATTTCGGCCTGCGACGAGGGCAAACAAATCGAAGGCTGGCAGGACTGGGATCGCTTCATCGCCGAGGCATCCGACCAACGCCCGCCGCCGTCGGGGTGCGAAGAGAACGATCTCGTCTCCATCAACTACACCTCGGGCACAACCGCGCGCCCGAAGGGCGTCATGCTCACGCACCGCAACTGTTACATCAACGCGTACAGCCTGATGGCACATCTCGGCGTGCGTCACGAGGACGTCGAGCTGTGGACGCTCCCGATGTTTCACTGCAACGGCTGGGGAGGCGTTTACGCACTCACCGGTGTCGGCGGGACCCACGTTGTCTTGCGCGCCATCGAAGCCAAAACCATCTACGACCTCATCGAGCAGGAGAAGGTCACGTTTGCCTGCATGGCGCCAACGGTGCTGCGAACGGTCCTCGACTACCCAGACAAAGCCAACCACAGATTGCCGTCACCGGTTCGCTTCACGGTTGCCGGCGCCCCGCCCCCCGCTGCGTTTATTGAGCGTCTCGAGAAAGAACTCGGCTTTGAGTTTATCCAGATTTACGGTCTGACCGAGACTGCCCCCGTCTTGACGGTTTCTCGCCCGGATCACACGACTGACGCCGAAGACTGGAGCCGACGCTCCCGCGCCGGCGTTGCCGCCATGGGCGTTCAAGTCGAAGTTGTCGACGGCAACGACCAGCCCGTGCCGAAAGACAATCAACAAGTGGGCGAGTTGCGCGCGCGCAGCAACGTTGTGTTCAAAGGCTATTGGGAGCAACCGGATCAGACCGACGCCGCGATTCGCGACGGTTGGTTCTACACCGGCGACTTGGCTGTGTGGGACGAACACGAAAGCGTTCACATCGTCGATCGGAAAAAGGACGTGATCATTTCCGGTGGCGAGAACATCAGCTCTCCCGAAATCGAAGACACTCTTTATCAGCACCCTGCCGTGATGGAATGCGCGGTAATCGGCGTGCCTTCAGAGAAGTGGGGCGAGACACCATTGGCGATCATCGTCTTGCGACCGGAACATGAAGTCGACGAGGCCGGCATCATCGAATTTTGCCGGGACAACATGGCGCATTTCAAATGTCCGACTCGCATCGAGTTCGTCCCGGAGTTGCCTCGCACGGCGACGGGCAAGTTGCAGAAGTTTCGTCTGCGCGACGCCTATTGGGGCGAAGGCGACCGACGCATCGGATAGCCGAGCGTTCGACGCAGCGAGACATGCAACACACGCGCAACTCGGAAAGCAATCGATCAGCTTCTCTAGGCGCTGCCTCAATGCTACGAGCTCCCTCGGGCACCGCCTCACGTCAGCGGGCTGAGAATTTGTTCTCGGGCCCCAGACGTAAATCAACCCGGCAAGACGAATGCTTACCGGGCTGATTTGGGACATGGGGTCGTGATGCTATTAAGGAAGTTGCCCCCAGTTCCCAAATGGATACGTAGAATTTTCATTTTAATTCCCGCGGATCAATATTCTTCAGCGGAAAGAAAATCACACAGCGAATCCGAGCCCTGAAAATGTCAAACCCGGCAGAACGTGCCCGCCCGGGGGGCGGCTCTGCTCGAGCACCTCACGCCGCCAATCGCCGGAGATCCAGCGGCACTGGCCCGTCGCTGGGCGAGTAATCTGACATCAAGCCCCAGAAACAGATGACCCGGAGCTGCACAAAGCGGCTCCGGGTCTCCCTGGGAAGGGGATTCTGATGATGTACTTAGGAAGTGCCCGTTTTGACGGTCACGTGTCATTTAATTTCAGCTTTTTGTTCATGCTGATGAGCCACGAGTTCTCGAACGGTGACCAGGCCCGATGTTTCGAATCGAGCCCCAGAAACAGATGACCCGGAGCTGCACGAAGCAGATCCGGGTCTCCCTGGGAAGGGGATTGATGATGATGTACCTAGGAAGTGCCCGTTTTGACGGTCACGTGTCATTTAATTTCAGCTTTTATTCATGCCGATGAGCCGTGAGTTTTCGAACGGTGGCCAGGCCCGATGTTTCGAATCGAGCCCCAGAAACAGACAACCCGGAGCTGCACGAAGCAGATCCGGGTCTCCCTGGGAAGGGGATTGATGATGATGTACTTAGGAAGTGCCCGTTTTGACGGTCACGTGTCATTTAATTTCAGCTTTTTATTCATGCCAATGCGCCACGAGTTTTCGAACGGTGGCCAGGCCCGATGTTTGGAATCGAGCCCCAGAAACAGACAACCCGGAGCTGCACGAAGCAGCTCCGGGTCTCCCTGGGAAGGGGATTGATGATGATGTACTTAGGAAGTGTCCGATCGCACGAAGAAGTGTCAGTTATCTTCACTTTTTCTTGCATCGGAAAATATTGCCAACTTTTTGTGCGGCTCGAGATCTTTAGACGCAATGGCTCTGCGTATCTCGCATTCGCGTAGCTCATAGGACCGCGTGAGTTGCCTGCCGATGGCGTTGCCGCTGGCATCCACAGCCGATGCTAGAAAGTTGGCGGCATCGAATTACGCGGTACCCAACTCCATGTGATAGCCACCGTACTTGCGCACGTTGACAACGCCAGTGTCGAGGATGAGGTACTGGCCCTTGATCCCCATCAGCGTTCCTTCAAACACCTCTTTCTTTTCAAAGTTGTGCGACACGATCTTGGTTGGGTATTCCGTGACCGGAAAAATAATCTCAACCGGATCGGCGTCTTCGATCGGTTGTCCGCCCAGTGTGGCGTCGGGGGCCTGCTCTGCGTGCTGAGCCAACAGGCCATCGCGTGCCGTAACGAGGTCCACGGGCTCTGCCTGTCCTTGAAGCATTTTGCGCCAGTTGGTTTTGTCGGCGACGAAGTCCTTCAGCGCAACTTCGACCTCCCCCGACTCGAGTCGCGTTACCACGCGACGAATCGCGAGCCCTTGAGTCGCACCTTGATCAATCCAGCGATAGACCGGCTCAATTCCGCGCGTGATTCCAACTTTGAGCGCCGATGAGTTGGCCAAGTAAACCGTGTGCGGCTGCAGGCAGTTCGCCTCGCCCCACTCGGGTTCGCGGCATGTCCCCGCGGCGTAGTGACACAACTCGGGTTTGATGATGCATGAGTCACAACTCGCAAGCTTTGTAAAACACGGATAGCAGTGGCCCTGAGAAAACGTCTTCTTGATTTTCCGGTCGCAATTCACGCACGTCAGCGCTTGCTTGAACTCGAGCTTGAAGGTCGTGCCAATTCGCTCGTTGAGCGGCACATCTTCGGTTCCCATCGGAAGTGCGTACTGCACCGCCTCACCTGCTGTAAAAGCGGTCTTCATCTTCTGTACTTGTCCCTGCATCTCGGCCCCTCATCAAGTCAACGCCACGGGTAACGCTGCGGCTTCATAGAAAATCTGCGCGGCCCATGATAGATCATGGTGCCGATACAGACGCTACGAATGAAGAGATTGGCTCTCGAGACGGGGTGCGCGGCCTGCGGCCTGTACGGCGCTACTGCATTGCGAGTTGCTGGTATTCGTAGACCCAGTTGCGGCCCCAGAAAACGCAGAAGGAAATCACGACGCTATAGAGCCCCCAGCACATGATGGTTTCGACCGTGGGCGAAAACTTCGGACGCCGCTCGCGCCCCGACACCGCCCAAGCGCGAAAACGAAAACCACCCAGTGCGCACATCAGCACCAGCACAATCTGAAGTAGGAAGCCCTGCGGATCATCGCTCATGACTCAGTCCTCATTCGACGCTTGCTCATTGTGCAACCGACGTCATTCACAACTCGTTCTACGCGTTCGCTTGAACGCCCAAGCCACACCTCTCTTCGGCCAATCCCGAGCAAGTCCAAAGTCTAAGTGGCGCATTCGGGTAAGCCTTCTGACTTGAGGCAGACAAGCCACACTCTGCGCTTCCAATTTCGATCGCTCTTGTTAAGTATGGGAATGTGAATGGGGTTTTGTATCGAGATGTATCGCCTCACAGCAGCGTTCTCGTATCTTGAATGCCCCATTCTCGACGATTCTTGCCCCGGCCCGTTGCGTTTGGGAGACAAAGCAATCTTCGTCGTGTACGGTTTGCGTCTTAGAACGTCGGTTCGAAGTACAAAACGAATCTCCGTTCGAACGTCAACGAGGTGCTGACTCGACCCCCCAACAGGCGGTCAGCTGTGGATCCAGACTCTTCTCGAGTTCGATCACATACGTCGCAAGCAAGTGAAGCTAACAGTCACGTATGCGAAGAGCATCGAGACTGGAAGCCGACACGCGACCCCTCTGTCGTCTCCATGCCCAAGATGCCGCCGGCGATGCCATTCGCTGCTGCGGCCCCCAAAGACGAGGACCGAACAGGACGGCTGCACGGCGCCGACTGCGAGCGTTGCGGCAAGCCGTTGTTGCCCCATCCCACGCGCGAAAGCCCGCGCGACTACACCCCCCGACATCTGGCCGAACGCATTTTATCTACGCGATCCGCTCTCGAAGGACAACGCAAGCACGTCACCGTCCTATTCGTCGACGTCAAAGGCTCGATGGAGTTGGCCGACGAGATTGATGCAGAGTTGTTGCACGACATCATGGATCGCTTCTTCGCCGTGCTCAGTGAGGGGATCCATCGTTTTCAAGGAACCATCAATCAATTTACCGGTGACGGCATCATGTCGCTGTTTGGTGCACCGATCGCTCACGAAGACCACGCCCAGCGCGCGTGCTATGCGGCGCTGTACCTAAACGATGAACTGCGGCGTTACTCCGCCGAATTGAAGCGCAGTCTTGGCATCACGTTCTCTGTGCGAATGGGTATCAACTCCGGCGAGGTCGTGGTCGGCAGTATCGGCGATGACCTGCGCATGGACTACACCGCTCAAGGACACACGGTCGGCCTCGCAGCTCGCATGGAGCAACTCGCCGACCCGGGCACAATTTACTTGAGTGAAGAAACCGAGCGCCTCGTGGCGGGCTTCTTCCATATGCGTGACCTGGGCTTGTTTGACATCAAAGGCCTCCGCAAGCCGGTACACGTGCACGACTTGCAGGGCATTGGCCCGTTGCGATCGCGCCTTGACCGCTCCCATGCCCGGGGGCTTACGACCTTTGTCGGGCGCGAAGAAGAGATGCATGTCCTTGAGACCGCACTCGATCGCGCGATGAAGGGCAATGCCCAGGTGGTCGGCGTCATCGCCGAGGCTGGCATTGGCAAAAGCCGCCTGTGTCTTGAATTTGCGAAGCATTGCCGCGACCGCGGCATCAAGGTTCGCGAGGCCCACGCTCAGGCTCACGGACAGCTGACGCCGTTTTTGCCGGTACTCGACATGCTCCGCCAGTTGTTTGGTATCGAGCCAAGTGAAGACCCAGCTGAGGCCCGCAAGAAGATCGCCGGCGCAACGCTGCTCCTCGAACCCGCGCTGGTCGAAGGCCTCCCGCTGTTATTTGAGTTTCTCGGCGTGCCCGACCCCAGTCGCGCCCCACTCCCGCTGGACCCCGACGCCCGTCAACGACGCCTACTCGGAATCATCACGCGCTTGCTCCACGCGAAGAACCGCCAAGAGAGCAGTGTCTTCTTGCTCGAAGATCTCCACTGGCTTGACTCCAGCAGCGAACTTTTCCTCGAAAAACTCGTCGAATCAATCGCCGGCACGCAGACGATGCTGCTGATCAATTTCCGTCCCGACTACCACGCCCCGTGGATGAACCGATCCTACTACCAACAGCTTCCCCTGATGCCACTCGACGAAGAGTCGGCTTCAAAGTTCCTGTCCCACCTACTCGGCGATCATCCGAGTTTGCGCGACTTGCCTCAGGCCATTCACGAGCGCTGCGACGGCAACCCTTTCTTCATCGAAGAAGTCGTTCAGTCTCTCGTCGACGCCGGCAATCTGCTGGGCACCCGGGAGACCTATCGCCTGGTCACACCGGTCGAACACATCTCAGTGCCGCAGACGGTTCACTCGGTTCTCGATGCACGCATCGATCAACTGTCCGACGCCGAAAAACATGTCCTGCAAGCCGCAGCCATTGTCGGGAGTCGCTTTTCCGAGGCCCTGCTGCTGCGAATTCTGGCCATCAACGAAGTCGACCTGGCTACGGCGCTTCAGACCCTGACGCGTCTCGAGTTCATTTACGAGTGCGCCCTCTATCCATCTGCCGAGTTTGCGTTTGTGCACCCACTGACCCAGGAGGTCGCATATCGCTGTCAGCTCAAGGAGGGGCGTACCCGTATCCACGCGCAAGTAGCCCATGCCCTCGAAGAGATGTATCCCGACAAACACGACGAGTTGTCGGGGCTGCTGGCTCACCACTGTGAAGAAGCCGGACAGACGATGCGCGCCGCGCATTGGCACCAACGCGCGGCCGAATGGATCGGGCTGCGCAATGTGGCGGACGCCTACTGTCACTGGCGCATTGTCCTCGCGCTGATTGGCGACACCGCGGACACCAAGGAGCGCATTCAATTCGGACTCACCGCCCGGATCTGGTTGTTGCAATTGGCGTGGAGGCTCGGGTTTTCAAAAGGCGAGGCCACGCGCATCTACAATCGCGGAATTGAGCTCGCCCAATTGGCCGAGAGCGAGCCGGCACGCATCGTCCTCACGCTTTCTTATGCAGTATTTCGCGGTGTAATTGGAGACTACGACGGCCACCGCCGCTACGCACAACAGGCCATGCAACTTTCGGATGAACTGGGTGCCGCTGGGCTTTCGCGCGCCTCGCGACTATCGATGCTGACGGCATTACTCTACCAGGGGCGTCTTATCGAGGCCCTTGAGGTATCCAATTCGGAATCTGACCTGCCCGAGAGTGACAGCAACCAACCTTACTTTAATGACGCGGTGACCCATCGCATCTATTCGACCGGACTGCGAGGCGTGTTGCTCTCGTTGACGGGAAAGATGAAGGAAGGGGCCCTGCACATTCGCGAGGCAAGCGAACTCGCCGATCAAGTTCGCGAGCCCGAAACCCAGGGCTATGTCCACGGGTTTTGCGTTCAACATGCAGTGCTGACGGGGGACGTCGAAATGGCGCTCCATCACGGCACGCTGGCAGCCGAAGTCGCCGAAGAAAGCGAGATTCCACTCCAGCTCGCCGACGGCTATCTCGCTCTCGGCGAAGCACAGATCCTCGCGGAGCGTTGGCAGGACGCCATCGACTCACTGGGTAAAACGATGTCCATCATCGAAACTCGTAAGAACTTGCTGTCGATCCAACCGCGGCTGTTGAGTTCGCTGGCCCTCGCACATTTCGGCAAAGGCGACGACGCCCGAGCGCTCTACTACACCGAGGAGATCTTGAGCCGAACCAGCACCCAGGACATGCGCGTCATTGAGATCAACGCGCGCCTCACCATGGTGCGCGCGATGCTCGACAACCGCGATCTCGAGAACGTCGATGCAATCCAGAGCGCACTGGCCGCCATTCTCGACCTCATCGAAAAGAGTGGCGCCCAGGCATACAGACCCATGGCCCATCTTGTACTCGCCGAAATCGCTGGGCTGGCTGGCGACCCGGAGCGGCAGTTTCACCAACTCAGTCACGCTCACCGGCTCTACTCTCAAATGGGCGCACGAGGACACGTGCGATCTGTCGCAGTCATGCTTGCCGAGCAACACGCCGGGGAAACCAGGCGTAGCTAGGAAATTGACCGAAGCCCCTCACGCAAGAGCCTAGGCGTCGATGCGCGGCGGTCACCCGCCACGCTCAGTCCGCGGTGTCCGGCCGTCGCGAGCGTCTTGAGGAGCGCACCTAGCTCGCGCTGCGGATCACCACGTCACCGCGCAATCGCAGCAGACATGCCAAACGCGTGGGGCTGCCTGTCGTATTGCGATCCTGCGAGCTCTCCTGCAACGCCTTTGCGACAACGCCCGATTCTTCGGCATCCGGATGTTTCGGCACAAGGTGCTCCGCACCCGCTACTACGTTGACGATGCACATTCCGCACTCACCCGTTTGACACTCCCACGATAGGGGTTCTCCCTCTCGACCACGCGCTTCGATAAAGCCCTGCAAGAGCGTCTTGCCGGGCGCCACGTCGAATGCGCGCGGATAATCGGCGTCCTGCAAACTGACCGTTCCACCCGCGTCTGACTCATTCGCCTCCGATGAGGCAGCCGCGTCGGGCGCCGCGTCGTCGACGGGTACAAGGATGTACCCCTTAGTCGCAATGCGAAACTCGGCGTCTTTGCTCAAAAGAGTCGCGCCTGTCACTTTGACAAAGGTTCCATTGCGCGAACCGGGATCGTAGACATTCAACACGCCGCCGCTGACTTGGAAATGCGCGTGACGTCGCGAGAGCAGTGCGTCTTCGGGGTCGAGTTCGTGGTCTGAACCGCGACCGACAAAGATACCGGCATCCCCCACCGCGTAGGTATCTCGGGCGAGCCCATCGCTGCCGTAATGGGCAATGCTCCACTGCTCGCCGTCTTTCGCTGCGACCAGGATCTGCGCTCCGAGCCAAACTTGATCTTCGTTCTGCAGTGCAAAGCCTTCGCTGGCCGCTACCCGCAACCAAACTCCCGAACCGCTGCCGGAGTCGGCTATGAAAAACTCGCCAGACTCGTAGACGAGACTCGCGTGGTGGTCTGCCATGTGGATGTCATCGGGCACGGCGAGGTCGCGACCTCTTCGCCCGATCTCCGTCACTTCGCGCGTGATCGTGTAAGCCGCGCCATCTGTTTCCTCGGCCCGGGCCGGCACCAACTTCCAATCGCGTCCGTCTTCGGTCTGGAAGTCTTCGTCGGCCGCTGCGGTCGGGACAACAGAACTCTCGGCGCGGCCAAGTCCCAGGTGCTTCGCAATCGCCTCGATCGATGCGACGGCTTCAACTGCAGAAAATTCGGCGTCACCGGCTCTGCGAACTCGCTCATAGTGAGGAGCGGCACCCGCAGGTGTATCGCCCGGTTGGAACGCTGCGCACAGCAGATATTCAGGGCCCCGCACATCGCCAGCGGTGTAGAGCCCGGGCAGTGACAATTGCCCGCCCACGTCCAGCACCAGCAACGACCCAACGTCTTGACGCTCGAGTTGTACCGACAGCCCCGACAGCAGCGCCCAGAAATCGTTCGAGACCTTCCGCTCCGAGCCTCCGCCCGAACCCGTGCGACTCGGCGCGCGTTCAAACCGAAACACCGCATTGGATTCAAATTGCAGCAGGCTGCCGCCAGCATCAACGACTTCAATAGGCTGCGAGCAACTTGAGGAGCCCTCGTCGTTTCGCGCAACTACGACTTCCTCATCCACACCCTGCGAAACGATGCTTCCCGATGCCAGCAACACGACGTTCCCATTGCGAGCGAACGTCGCGAGTAACTCGTCGCCGAGCCCAACACGATAATGCGGCGCTGCGGCGGGCAACGCGTCATCGGGGTTGCGCAACCAATAGACCGTGCCCGAGTTGTCGCTGCCTGTCATCGCGTCAGAAAGAGACATCAACACCTCAATGGCTTCGACGCCATCACCGACAACGAGCGCCGGGCCTTCATTTGGAGGCGTGGCGATGGCACGTTGTGCAGCACTTGCCTCTTCGGACGGCGCGGCAGTCGCCCCGCCCTGCCCCGTGGCCCCTGTGGCAATGAGCACCGAGCCGCTCTCAAGATGCGCCTCTCGCCCAGTGGAAAGCTCGCTCGTCTTCACTCGCCAGCCACCCCTTGCTAACGGCTCGATGGCGAGGACACAGGTACCTGCGACTACGGAGATTTCACGCTCGGCCACGTAGGCCGTGAGATTCCTAACTCCATCGAGGCTTTCGACTGCGCCGGCAACTCGCTGAGCCACCGGGCGTGCGATATCAAAATCGCTCTCGACGACGACGGTCTTGAGCCCCTCGAGCAACTCATCGGTGCCTTCACTGCATGAGGCGTGAAGTAGGCTCTCGGCCTCCACGAGGCACACGTTCAGCCCCAGTTCCTGCCCGCGAAGGGCTGCAGCAACGCCGGCTATACCGGCGCCTACGACGCAGACGTCAACGCGCCGACCCCCACTGCCTTCGTCGGACAACGGCCTTTGCTTCATCTTGTCGCCCAATGGGCCTTTCCTCGTCTTCGTTTTGCGCAGCGCGCCAAAGCCAGCGCCGCCAGAAGATACCGGTGCGAACACTTGCTTTCACCCTCAGGTAAGAATGCATCGCGGGGCTTCCTCGTCGCCCACGCCTGTTGCTAATGTGCCCCTTCGATCGATTGACGCGACGAGGACTCTGACTTGGACGACAACGAGAACCACCACCACAACAACAACAACAACTACTTTGCCTACGGCTCGAATATGAGCACCGCGCGCTTGCAAGAGCGTATCCCGGAAGCCTGTCCATTGGGACGGGCACGGATCCACGGGGTGCGACTCGACTTCAACAAAGTGGGCGTCGATGGTTCGGGCAAGGCCAACTTGAGCCCATACGCCAATGCCATCGCGTGGGGTGTTCTGTTTGCTGTTCGCACGGAAGACTGGCTTGTCCTCGATCGTTTCGAACCGGGCTACGAGCGCCAACACTGCGAACTCACTCTTGACTCAGGCGAAGCGATCCGAGCGCAGGTCTACCTCGGGATTGGCAGGCTCACCCCTACCCCGCCACACGACTGGTACCGCGAGCACTTGCTCACAGGCGCTCGCGAACACGGCTTGCCCGAAGACGTCATCGTCGAGATCAACAGGCTTCAGAGCAACCGCTCCGAGTAGCTACGCCGCTGGCTCTGCCGGGTACCGATCCTACAGCTCGACGCGAACCACGCTCGACGCTCGAACCCAGGCCTCGCGACCGTTCGCAAGGGCAATGCGCAACCACGACTCTCTGGCCTCGAGGATTGTCACTTCGGTACCTGGCGGCAAAGGACGTGCAAAACGGGCGGGTGCGTGAAGAGAGTCGGCGCTTCGCGCGACAGCCTCTCGCGCCACAACCACTGCATCGTTTCGCGCGGCGGCCGCCGGGTCGAGAAACATTGAGGCGACCAACGCTAACCAAATCAAAGCCGGTAGCACCGCGGCACTTCGCAGTCCCAAGCGTCCGAGCGCAATGCTCAACGCGACGAACAACGACGCCACGGCAAAACAAACCGCCGCCGCAAACGCGCGCTCGCTACTCGACACAGTTCGATGCCATTGAAAGAAGCTGTCAAACAGCGCCGACTGTTCGCGGCGCGGCAACCATTCGGGAGCAAGGCCGCGCACGTGGGCGAGGTTCTGACTGGCACGGGGATGATCGGGATCGAGTAGCAATGCTCGCCGATAAGCCAATACCGCGTTGCCCAGATGCTCGGCCTGCAGTGAGGCATTGCCCAGATTCGCGTAGAGGTCGGCTGTCGCAGCGCCCCCATCGGCCACCTTCGCAAACAGTCGCTCGGACCGTCGAAACGCCTCGAGTCGCAAGTCGCGATCTTCGGTGTCGAGCGCATTTGCGTATCCGTCGACGGCCTCGCTGAGCATGCTGAGGCTTTCCTGAGCAAGAGCGGGAGCAACACCCACGAGCCCACTCGCGACTTGGAGAGCAAGCACGATCAAGACGACTAGGGGAAGCATGCGAACCTTCATTGTGCGGCCTCCTCGATGCTGTGCGCCAAAGCCAGAGCCTGCTCGACGACTTCACCTTCGACCACGCCGCTGCTCGAGCCACTGGGCGCATAGGAAATCGCATCGCAGCGAGACAGAAAGTTGTCGAGTTCAACCGAGCGCGCACCCGGTGTGGCTTGCAGCATGGCGCGCAAGGCAACCGAGAATATCGACATGGCTTCTGACGTCGCTTTGCCCCTCGCCCCTTCGATCGCCTTGCGTTGCGCGCCATAGAGCTTGCGACGGTTTGCAACGAGGGGATCGACATTCTTGCGCGAGCGGTAGAGCAACGCGATCGCGACTGCGACTAGCGAAGCGAGGTAAAGAGCGACGACGCCCACCGAGCCAAACCCAGAGCGACCGCCTCTCCCCACTAGATCCTCAGGGTCGCGAACGATCGAAAGATTGGCACCGCTCAACACCCACTCGCCGGTAGCGGTGCGCCTGTCGCCCGAGCGCACGCCGTCGTCGGGCGCTTGTTCGTTCTCTGTCTCGCGGCCGACTTCGACCTCGCCGCGGCTTGAAGGCACAGCGCCGCTGACGACGTCTGCTGAGGTGATGACCTGAGCGCGCCGTACCGACAGCGCGATGGGCCGCGATGCAAC
>JBLHOB010000009.1:0-17630 GCA_047619425.1 Myxococcota bacterium | reverse complement strand
GAACACCATCTTTGATGGGGCCACCTTCGAGACGTCTGCAACGCTGTGCACAGACGAAGCCACCTGCGTCAACTTCACCAACGCAAGCCTCATCGGCGCGACGTTTGCCGGTATCGACTTCAACGCCTTCCCCGATGACTTCTTTCAGCAAGTCGCGGGTCGCAACTTGAGCGAAGTCGACTTCACCAACACGGACTTGTCGGGCAAAGACTTCGCGGACGTAAACTTCCGCTTCGCAAACCTCAGCGAAGCCGACCTTCGCAACGCCGACTTGAGTTATGCGGTGTTCGACGACGCCGAGTTTGCCCTTGGCGGCGTCACGGACGGTGCGAATTGCTCTCTCGCAGGCGGCGGCTCTCGTGTCGACCTTCGCGGCGCCGATCTTTCAGGCGCCGACTTCAGCCGCGCCAGCAACTTCCAGCGCGGCTGCGTGCGAGTCGACTCGGAAACCCTCTACAACCTCGACACCAAGTTCCCGGCCGGCTTCGACCTGCTCGGCTCAATCACCATCCCCGAGCCCAGCAACGGCCTGCTTGAAGCTGCTGCACTCGTCACTCTCGTAAGCCTCGTACGACGACGCCGGCGGAGCGCGCTAGCGCAAGTCGCTTAAACCGAGGCCGCGTACGGAGGCGCGGGGTCGTACTCCATCATGCGCTGGGTTTTGCGCGCGTGATCGGGGCTGAACATTTGTCCGACGAGCCAAAGCGACATGTCGATGCCCGCAGAGACACCCGCCGCAGTTACCAAGCGTCCGTCGCGTACATAGCGAATGCGCTCGAGCACCTCGCTGTCACCGGCCAATTCGCGCAGGCCTTCGATATAGCCCCAGTGCGTTGTCATCTTGCAGCCCGTGGTGAGCCCCGCCTTGGTGAGGATCCCAGCGCCTGTACACACACTGGTTACCCAGCTGCATGTCGGCGCGACACGTTGCAGCCACTCCAGCATGACGGGGTTACTATTTTCGACGCGACTGCCCTGCCCGCCCGGCACCAGAACCACATCGAGTGCAGGCGCGTCGGCAAAGCTGTGATCGGGCAAGACGCGAAGCCCCTTGGCGCAGCGCACCGGTTCGAGACTTTGCGCAATCGTCACAACCTCGAGTTCTTCCCCCATGGCCGCCATCGCGAAGACCTCATAAGGCCCGGCCCAATCGAGTTCTTCAGCGTCATTGAACAGTACGATTCCAACCACTCGCTTCGTCATGCGGTTTTCTCCTTTGTTTGGTGCTTTGGGTGCTCTTTGTCCAGCAGGCTTGCATGGCTGCGAAAACGATTGCGATAGTCGGCGGGACCGACACGCAGGTGACGCAAAAAGGCTCGACGCATCGTCTCCCCACTGCCAAAGCCAGACGCCGAGGCGATCGACTCGACGCCACCCTGGCTTTCTTCGAGCCACCGACGTGCCACTTCGATGCGCGTCATCTCGACGAACCGCGCGGGAGTGCTCCCCACCTCTGCTCGGAACACCCGAGCAAAATGTCGCGGACTCATCGCACTCCGAGTCGCCAGGGCTTCGACGCATAGATCGGCAGCGGGGTTGTCGGCGATGTAGGACTGCAACTCGCGCAGAGCGTCGCGCTCGGCCAGTTGTGCGCCCAACTGCGCGCTGAATTGCGACTGGCCACCGGGCCGCTTCAAAAACATCACAAGACGCTGGGCTACCGCGAGGGCGATCTTCCTGCCGTAATCTTCCTCGACCAACGCCAATGCGAGATCCATCCCCGCAGTAATCCCGGCGGAGGTATAGACATTGCCGTCTTTGACAAAAATGGGTTCGGGGTCGACGCTGAGTGCCGGAAACAACCGCGCCAGTTCGTCACAGGCGTTCCAGTGGGTCGTCACGCGACGTCCGTCGAGCAGCCCCGCTTGGGCGAGCAGAAAGGTGCCGGTGCACACGGAGGCGATGCGCCGGGCGCGCGGTGCATTGGCTTTGATCCACGACATGTGCGCGGGGAGCAGAGCGGCCTCACGGGTTCCAGTGCCACCTGGCACCATCAAGGTGTCGGGTGGGCTGCCTTTGCCGGCGCGCTCCGAAAGACTTTTCTGCGCGACCAACTCGAGGCCAGACGACATCGCAACAGGCCCCGCCTTTACCGCGACTAGCATGCAGTCGTAGCCTGCGGACGCCAGCGCACCGACATCTCTTAGGCACTGGGTCGCAGCCGAGAAGACTTCGAGCGGCCCCGTGATGTCGAGAATCTGGGCGCCCTCGTAGGCGAGCATCACGATTTGGCGGCGTGCGGCCCTGGTCGAGTTTTGGGCGCTAGCTCGAGCTGCTTTTTGCTTGGCTGGCATGGGAGCAAAATGCCAGGAACCTGACTTGTCAGCAATGACCAATAACCCACTTTTTCTGCCAAATCGCTTCGGGGCTAACCTCCGTTTGATGCGCTGACCGGCGTGCAGCGCACGACCTCCCTTACTTCCCAGTCTCCGCCCAATTGAATCGTGGCCCGCTCGCAGGCCTCGGCTGCATCCGCGACACATAATTCGAGCACCTTGGTTCTAGGCGTTCCGATCAATGCCGCGCGTACTCGAAACTTGGGCAACACCGCTGCGGCTTGCACGGCGCGCGCAGCAGTCGGTGACTGAACGGCAGCGGCTGCTGTCGCCCGCTCGGCGAACGATGTGTTGCCCGCTTGCGTGGCCACACCCTCCTCACCAATCTCGGGAATTAGGTTCTGGATGAAGCGGTCGTAGCGGTCGCTCAGGCCAACGATCTCGAGGCCAATGCCTCCATTGCCCTCGGCATGGGTGGAACCGTGCACTTTGCGTTTCCAGACCACTCGGGCGGGCACGTCCTGCGCTTCGGAACCCATGCGTGCGGCCAGTTTGAGAGTGACGCGCGAACCCACCGGTGGCGTGGCGCGCGAGCTCACAAACAACCCCGTCTGGGACATGTTCAGCACCATGCCGACGTGGCGGCCTTTGTCGTCGTCGAACTCGCAGGGAACGCGTTTTTTGTACCGGGGGTGATGTTGGATATGCACCGTGGATGCTCCTGTCCTGCACCGTGGGATTGTTCGAACTCCATGGTGCATCGTCTTCTCGCTCGCGGGCCTTGAATGCCCCAATCACCAAGATCGATAAATGCCTTCACCGACTCGTCGTTGGGCGTTGGCCTCGACGGCTCAAAAGTCGTGGGGTTTCTGGCCGCAACCTTGTCGCCGCTGGCAATTCGTGCTGCGTCGGCGATTTCGAGGGACAAGTTGCCGCAACGAGTGTGGCCGACAGAAGCTTCACCCGCACCAATCACGTTTTCCAAAAAAGGCACTGCAGCATTACTAACAACATGAGCAACTAGATTTTCGACAACGTGATAGATTTGTATGCCAAGGAGGTCGTCCCCATGCCCTATCACCACGTCGCAGTTGCTGCGAAAGACATGCCCGCAATCGATGCCTTTTACGGCGAAGCCACTGGCTTCGAATTGGTCAAAGTAGAAATCGCTCCGACTCCCGACGGTGGCTGGGCCAAGCACTTCTTCTATGACACCGGCAACGGCGAAATGATGGCATTTTGGGAGTTGCACGATGACACCATCGGCAAGGACTACAAGGTCGCGCTTTCGACCGACATGGGCATGCCGCCCTGGGTCAACCACATTGCATTCCATGCTTCCGACACGGACGACCTCGACGCAAAGCGCAAGCGTTGGGTCGACGCCGGTTATGACGTCCTTGAGATCGACCACGGCTGGTGCACGTCGATCTATACGATGGACCCAAACGGGACGCTGACCGAATTTTGCTTGACGACAAGAGAATTCACCGAAGAAGACAAGCGCATCGCCAAGGCCGCGGTCTTTAGCGACGAGGTCGAAAACTCACCTCCGCCCAAAATCAAAAACCACAAGGCCAGCGTCGCACCGCTCCACACGAGAATTGAGCGCAAGGCTTCGTGACGCTCGTTTCAAAGACCTACTGGCTGGGCGCGCCGTTCTTCTTCAAGCGCGAACCCGAACACGCTCGGTTGCGCTTACTGAGCTTTCACTCGGCGGATCATCGCGAGCTCAGCGGTCTCTACTGGACTCCTGAGCAAAACCTGCGGCCAAAGATCGCCGCGGTGTTGATGCACCCGCGCGTCGACTTCAGCCGGCACTACACCATCCCGCGTTTACTCGCTGCGGGGATCGGTTGCCTCGCAGCCAACACCCGCAACCCGAACAACGACACCACGACGCTTCACGAAGACATCATCCTCGACGTCGGCGCCTGCATCAAAGTTCTAAAAGAGCAGCACGGTGTCGAACACGTGGTGTTGATTGGCAACTCTGGCGGCGGCTCTCTCTTTTCGTTCTATCAGAGCCAGGCGAGCCTTGCGAAAGAAGAGCGCATCGCAGTCACGCCCGGTGGCGCGCCGACCGCACTCCCCGGTGTCGAGATGATCCCGGCAGATGCGCTCGTCTTGGTTTCGGCCCACAAAGGCCAGGGGATGGTGATGAACCAATGCATCGACCCCGCGGTTGTTGACGAGGCTGATCCCGACAAGACGGACACGGGTCTCGATATGTACCGGGCGAGTAATGGCTTCGAGCCTGCGCCCAAGTGGAGCCACTACAGCGACGACTTTGTTGCCCGCTACCGCGAGGCACAACTCGCCCGTGTCGCCCGACTCGACGAGCAGGCACACCAACTCATTGCCGAAAATCGGCGCGCAAGCGAGATCAAGGGCGACTCGAGTTTCGCCGCGATGGACGTCGATGCACAGCATGACGTCTTACGACGCGAAGCGCGCCAACCCGTCATGACGATTTACCGCACCATGGCCAACCTTCACTATGTGGACAACCACCTCGACCCTTCCGATCGCGAGTACGGCTCCTTGTTGAGTGACCGCCCCGACTTGATGAACCAACAGATTTTGGGCTTTGGCAGGTTGTGCTCGCCCGAGGCGTGGCTCTCCACCTGGTCGGGGCTCTCGTCAAATGCCAACCTGCTCACAACACTGCCTGGAATCGATGTCCCGACCTTCGTGGTGAATGCAGGACGAGACCGCGAGATCTACCCCAATGTGGACGCCAAGCCGATCTTCGACGCGGTAGGCGCTACGGACCGCACGTTCATGGACTTTCCGAAAGCGCGGCACTACTTCGAGCCCGAATTTGGCTCAAATGAAACGCCCGAGGTCACGGAGCTGATGGATGTGTTGGTGCCCTGGATCGAGGAGCGCTTCGCGCGCTAGAGCCCCTGGACTCTTCGCGCGATCTCACTCGAGGCTCTCTCTAGGCCCCTATTGGTCCCTTTCCTTGCATCCCCCCCTCGCATGCCCGACAATGCTCGGCGATCAAAAGTTAGAGGGTGTCCTTCGAACGACCCCGCGCGTCTTTTTATCACGTGCGACGTTTCACCCATTGGAACGCCGGCCTGGATCGAGTGAAAAGACAAGCAGTCGGGAGAAGGCGGTTGCCGGGCGCAAGCCTTGTGACTGCGGGAAGCCGGTGAGATTCCGGCGCGAGCCCGTCGCTGTAACTGGGGACGATTCACAGATCTGTGCCACTGGCCGCAAGGCTGGGAAGGCCTGTGCAATCGGTTGATCCAGAAGCCAGAAGACCGGCCCTCTACGTAGAACGTGGCTTTACGACTCTTCGGTGCAGGAGCGTGAGGCGAGACGCCGGTGGTTTGCCTGCCAAACCCACACGACGCTTCGACTCAACTCCCAACCCCAAAGTTTGTCCCTTTCTGCGCTGCTTGCGATCCGACGGCGACGCGGATGCGATGCCGGCGACGACGAGCCCGCGTCCGGGACGACGCACGAGGGGAAGGGATCCAACACATGAGCACCAAGAAGAAGCAGCGACCCAGCCGGGTCGCAAACGCACTCGTTTGCCTGCTGGCGGCTGGCATCGTCGCAAGCGCAACGAGCAGCGCGGCCAACTGCACCGTACCCGGTTGCACGATTGCCGAAATCAACGCCTGGTCAGATGAAGTCGTCGAACTCGTTCGCGGCCCCCAGTACATCCTGGATGTCAGCGTGGGCGATGCCAATCACGGCGATCCTCTCAATATCCCCGGAATCGCGTCTGGAACCCCGACCGAAGCGGTCTCGCTTGGTGACGGTGGCTCGGTGACCGTTCGCTTCCTCGACCCCATTTACGACGGTGTCGACTTCGACTTCGCTGTGTTCGAAAACGGCATCTCGTCTGGCGACCCCCTGCTCTTGTTCATGGAGCTTGGGTTCGTGGAAGTGTCGAGCGACGGCGTGAATTTCGCGCGCTTTGATTCTTTGACGTCTCGCACCACGACCGTCTTTGGATTTGAAGAAGCCGACCCCGATGACTACGTGAACCTCGCAGGCAATCGGCCGGCCGGGGTTGGCACGGAATTCGACTTGCTCGAACTCACGAATCATCCGCTGGTGCTAAGCGGCGACGTCGACCTCAATGCGATTGAGTATGTGCGCATCGAAGACGTCGTAGGCGATGGCTCGACCTTCGACTCGATGAGCAACCCGATCTACGACCCTTTCGCGACGCCCTTTGCCACGGGAGGATTTGACATCGACGCCGTTGGCGCGATCAACGTACCGGAGCCGGGCGCGGGCGCGACGCTTGTCACTGGCGCAGCGGCGCTCGCGCTTCTCGTTGCACGACGCCGGAGACTCCCCTCTCGCCAACTGCGCCCATAACGTCTCGGTGCGCTCCTTTCGCCCCGCAAAGCCCCACGTACACGCAACACTCGCCATGTGCGGGGTGTTTGCGTTGTATTCAGGACCTGCCTATGGCCAGGCCCCCGATCGTGGGCCTGTTGATGAAGACATTGAAGTCATCAAGATTGTCGGCGAAGCCGCTGATGCCCCCAGTGCAGATGCGAGTTCGTTCTCAACGCAAATCGACCTCGAGCAATTTGCCGGGGAACAAAAACGCCTCGAAGACATGCTCGCCGAATCGGTTGGCGTACAAGTACGCCGCTTTGGTGGAGCCGGGGCGCGAGCTGAAGTTTCGATTCGCGGTTCGTCCGCTTCACAGGTCGTTGTGCAACTCGATGGCGTCACGCTTAACGGTGGACGCGGCAATGGTGTCGATCTCGCCAGCATCCCAGTTGCCTCCCTCGAAGCAGTGGAGATCATTCGCGGGGGCCGCTCACTTGGAGCGGGCAGCGGTGCTATTGGCGGCGTCGTCAACCTGCGAACCCGACGCCCAGACTTTCCATCGGCACTCGTCAGCCTGCAAGCCGGCTCGTTCGGAACCCTTTCGACTTCTTTGCAGCGCACCCAGCCCGGCAAGCATTTCGACATTGGCTTTGGATACAGCGGCTTCAAGACCGACGGCGACTTTGAATTCGCTCGGGTGATTACGGAGTTTGAAGATGGGACGGAGATCAAGCCGCCGACCCAGAGCGCGACGCGTATCAACAATGAGCAGGAACAACACAACGGCCATCTAAGTGTTGGCCTCGACCTCAACGGCGCAGGCTACCTGCTCGCCCAACAACGCTTTGGCTATACGCTTCGCGGAGAGAGCGGACTCGACCGCCTCGTTCCGAGTCCCATCGCCGGGCAGCAACGCCTCGCGGAACAAGAGCGCTATCGCAGCGTGTCGCAGGTGCGTCTTGAAGACATCCTGTTGGCCTCGGACCTCCACACTCCCTTTGGCCTCGCCGAAGCATCGCTTGAAGCTTCACTGTCTCACCGCTACGAAAAATCAGCGTTTGAAGATCCCGCCCCAGCGTTGGGCCAGGCTTTGGATGACCGATTTGAAGACGCGTCGACAAGCCTTTCCCTGCGCCCAACCTTGCTCATGGTTGGGCGCGCCGTCGAGCAGCGCATCGACGCAGAGATCCGCGCTCAGCGCGATGCCATCGACGCCACGGATCAATCGCAAAAGGTTCGTCTCGGCGTTTCGATGTACTTGCGTGACGAGATCCGAATCCTCGACCGTCGAATCGCCTTGGCTCCGGGGGTACGTGTCGACTGGAACGAAGACTCCGACACCCACGTGGTACCCAGCATTGGCATCTCCATCGCGCCGACTTCCTGGTTGCAGCTCAAAGCCAATGCAGAGCGGTCCTTTCGCAACCCGAGTTTGCAGGACTTGCACCTCCCCAATCGGGGCTTCATAAGCGGGAACCCCGACCTCAAGAGCGAAAGGGCAAAAAACTACGACGTCGGATTTGATGTTGAACTCGGCGCAATGGGGCCGGTACGCAAGCTTCGCTTTGGCGCGTCCGTGTTCCGATCGGAAATCGATAACTCCATCGTCTGGTTGCGTGTCAGCCAGTACAAGGTTCGTCCCGAGAACACGGACAAAGCCAAGATCGAGGGCGTGGAGGCGACCGCCTCGATCGAACTTGGCAACTACATTCGAGTCTCGGCGAATCACACAGAGCAACGGGCACGAGTGCGAGGCCCAGACGTTCGCATCCCGGGACGCGCCGAGCGGGAAACTTCGGCACGTATTCAAGTCGGGCGAGACGACCTCTTGAAAGCGGTCGTCGAATACCAACACGTCGGATCCATTTCCGTCTCACAATCGGGGAACTACACCATTCCCTCTCGAAATTCCTGGAACACATCGGTAGCCCTCAACCTCGACCCATTCGGACGGCGTGTTGGCTTCGACCTCGGCACGCGAAGCCTTTGGTTGAACGCGTCGGTGGAGAACGTCGCCGATGTAGCGATTCGCGACACTCGCTCTTTTCCCCAACCCGGTCGCAGCCTGCGAATGGGAGTGGAGGCACTATGGTAAAACGCACCAACATCCTTCTCCTGTTGCTCTGCTGCATCGCGTTGCTCGGAAATCGATGCGCCGGCGGAAAGGGTTCAGGGGGCAGCGCACCTCGCGTTCTAATCGAAGAGCCCGCCGAATGTGCGGCGGTCCCAGGCGCCTTCCCCGCTGGCTTCGCATGGCTACCGGGCAGCGATGGGCTTGCGGCCGTTGTTGCCGACGAACCTTCTGCTGTGTTGTTTTTCGACATGAACGGCACCGAGCCCAAGCGTCTCGAGCGCGACGAAATCATCGCGGTCCCAACCGACAGTGACGGGGACGGCGAGAACGATGACGACGTGAAATTATGTGGTGCCGATCTTCGAGACGAGTTTGTTTCAATGGGCAAAGCTCTTGGCGTTACTGAATCCGTCGCCTTCGTCGCGGGGAGTGGCTATGAGCAAATCATGTTCTTCCAGACGCCGGACGGATCCATGCTTGAACTCGACGTCGAGAACCCGGCCGACACCGCGAGCGGGAGCTACCACGGGCAAGACTATCCCTATCTACCCGCCATCAACGCGCCTCGCACTGCGGTCTCGACCAAGGCGTGTATCTACCTCACCGACGACACTGCCGTTGCAGACGCAACAAGTCTCGGCTCGCCCGTGGGCCAACATCCATGCTGCGATCGCGTTGTCGACGTGCCAAGTTTTGTCACGACAATCACTGCAGGCCTAGTGATCGCGGATGGCCACATGTTCGTAGCAACCGCAAACCTCGACCGACCGAATGGATTCCGAGGCAGCTACTTCCCAGGCACCGTGCTCGTCTACGACGTTGACTTTGATGCGTACGGAGAGCCCACGTCCGTCCGCCCCAATACCGAGACTCCGGTGATCTACTCCACCGGCTTCAATCCAACCGGGCTCGCCCATTACCGCACACCGCGTGGGCGGGACCTTGTACTGGTTACCAACAGCGGCGCACTGCGTCTTGGCGTGGGAGCGAGCAACATCCTCACCGACTCGTACATCGATGTCATCGACGCGGCCTCGCGACGTCTCGTAGCGACCATCCCAATGGGACGTGCGGGTCTCAACTTCGAAGCCGTAGCCGTCGACCCCGCAGAGCGCGTGGGGCTCATTGGCTCGTGGACGTTGCCGGTCCTCTACGGCATCGACCTTCGCCCAATGGACAACGAAGACCTCTACGAACAAGACGAAGTCATCTTCCTCGACGGCAGCGACCCGGTATTTCCAGACGCCCGCATCTTTGAGGCCGACACCCCGTTTGAGATCCCGGATCGCGAGGGAGGCCCACACCCTATTTCGTGCAACGGCCAAACCTATGCGGCAATCAACCAAGCGGGCGAGAAGGCGTACGTGATCGAGCAGTGCGACGGCACGCTCAATGAGATCGATCTCTTGCCCGCAGTCGAGCCCTGCGTGGGTGGCGAACCTGAGGGCATTTGTTGCGACGAGATCCCCCTGCGGCAGAGTTGCTTTTCCCTCGGACGAATTCGCAACGTCACCGCCCCCTTCAATGAACCCATCGAAATGCACGGTGCATCACAGATCACCGTGCGGCCCGGTGAACCGCAGATCGACTACACAGGCCCGGACGTTTTCTTTCTTGTTGGGCTACCCGATGGGCTGGTGTGCTCGGAAGCGATCGACTCAACGCCCTTCTAGCAGCAGCCGACACCGCCCTGCATTCGCGAATCGTGCCAGTTGCCCCGGCCCGCGAGCAAGCCTCGTTGGGCTGCCAGCAACAACGCTCGAGTCGGATCAATAACTCGCGGGCCATCGCGACGCACGCTCACATGAACAGGCTCGCCTGGCTTCAAGTCGATTTCACGATCCCCGTCAAAGGCCAAGATGCCCGGCCCTTCGATGGTGATGCGCTCGCCAAGTGCCAGCTTTTCGACTCGGTCAATGTGCACGGTTTGAAAGAACCCCGGCGAAATCGGCACCCGCAGCGATTGCCCTCCCCGCTCGTGGGGAATGCAGTGCACAACGACGCCAAAGTCGTCCGCCGCACCACACGGCTCGAGCAACCCGCCGATTGGAGACATGCCAACCGACGCTGCCTCGGCGCGCGATAGCACGACCTCGCGAATGAACTTCGGATCGACAGGCATCATGTTCCCAACCTTGTCACCTTCAAGGCGCACGACATCAATTACGGCCAGAGTCGCACTGCCATCGGCGCGCTCGAGGTGAATGATCTTCGATACTTCAGAGACTTCTTCGAGAAGCACTCCACCACTGGCGACCAGACCAGCAGCCGCACCCGCAATCGTCGCCTCGACCATCATTGGGAAGACGTTGTTCGTGCCCGTTGAGATCGGCACCAACGGTGCATCGGGCCAGACCTGGGTGATTGCGCGGTTGGTGCCGTCACCGCCGAGGACGATCACCGCTCCACACCCACGCCGCTGCATTTCGAGTACCGCGCGTTGGGTATCGCTTGCGTCGAGCTTTGCGTCGATATCAATCAACTCAATTTCCGCGTCGAGAGTCATGCTTTCTACGGCCGACTCCGCGATACGCATCGGTTCTCGCACAAGCATGATGTGATCGGCACCACTGGCAGCCGCGCCGACAACGGCGCGCGCGATCTGGTCGCGCTTGCTCTCGGGCGTCACGCGACTGGCGCGCGCGGCGAGCCGACGGACATCTTTGCCCGACATGGGGTTGGCGATCACCCCGACCGGGCGTGGGGTTGTACTCGTGTCACTCGTCATAAACTTCCACCGTTGCTGCGTTGAGACGCTTCGTTAAAAAGAGGAAAGAGATCGTTGATGCCATCAAGAGGCAAATCGAAAGTCCATTGTGCCCAGCTTGCTATCGCGGTTGGTCGACGAACACGGGCGATGACCATGCCTGTTCGCGAACCATCGCCGGGCAGCCATCGACTCCGGCGTCGCCGCGGCACAAGGTAACACCCACTGCGTTTCCCTTGGCGTCGAACTCCGTCGAAAGCGGGTTTCCATTGAGCGCCATCGAGGGCGACTCGATCGCTCTCACGTAGTAGAGCGCATCGCGGGCGCTCGCTACGAACTCCGGGTCTTCGAACTCAAACGAACAACCCGTTCGATCAGCACTGCATTCGTGACGCATCCATGGGTCATCGATCAATGGCCCCACCTCTTCGTCCATCGACTGCTGCGGGCGAATGCGGATGACTTCAATCGCCTCGATGGCCCGGCGGGTGTCCGATGGGTTAAAGCACTCGTCGCGACACAGCCGCGTGAGGCGATCTTCGGGCAAGCCATCGGCTGCCCAGTCCGGACACCCCGGACTCTGTTCATAGCTGCCAACGGCTCGCACTGCGAAGCGCGGATTCGCCGCCAATTCTACAGCCGAGCCCATCGGCATGGGCTCGGGGCCAGCGTTCACCAAGTCAAACCAGAGCAGCATGCGCGGCCCACTGGTGCCGTAGACTTCGCGACGCTTCATGGCCTGCCAGATCTCTTCGCGACTGCGCCCCTCGCTGTGAACCCCAGCGAGACCTCCGGGATAGAGAAAACTCTGCACCCGCATGTCCGAACCCTGTACACCGATCGCGACGTTTTTTGGTTCCAGTGGCCACTGCGGGTCGTCCATCTTGCCGCTGAGCGCGGCCAACTTCTCGAAGACTGCACTGGGTCGTCCTACGGCGTCGGTCATCATCGAGCGCTCGAGTTGCTTGTACCCGGTACCGGGTCGCCCAGTGTGGCCATCGCTCGCAGCGACGAAGCCGTAGCGGAAGCGAAGCGGCTCTTTTTCCGGCCCGGTCTCGGAGGGCTTTGACAGCGCCATCGCATATTGCGCCGACTCGGTCGGTCGATAGCCGAACGAAGGTTTCAGACTTCCGCGGTATTGCCCGCAGTCTAACCACTCTTCAGCTTCCGCATCGGGAAACACCTGGTGCGGTCGAACGTTTGCGAGCGCGGCATAATCGCGAGCCAGAGAAACGCGTCGCTCACATTCTTCGGAGGACAAGTCGTCGCAACGCTCGCGCATGATCTCGCCGGCCTGCCAGCAACACGGTAGGTAGTCAGCACTTGGCTCGGGGCAAGATCGCGTGCCGTCCTCTGCAATCTCTACCTCGCGAAAGGAAGGGTACTTCTCCGAGTTGCCGTGACCGGACATGATTTCAAGCAGTACTTGCTTTTGAGGATCGTAGTGCGCAGGGTCGAGGTGCTTGCTCACGTTCGCCGCGACCGGGGTATAGGTTCCCCAGGTCATACCGTGAGGGATTTCGAGAACGTCAAAGCCCCATTGGTCGAGCTTCTCATGCAAGACACCGGGGTCGCGTGCCACCTCCTGACAATGGGTGGGCAGCAATCGCGTATCAATGCCCTCCTCGCAGGTCTCCCAAGTTATCAGCCCACCGACGAAGTCGGCGAAGGCCGTGTAGCGCCCCCATCCACTTGGCCCAAGCCAGCGCGCCATCTCAATGCTGCCCTTGAGCTCGGTCAACATATCGCCCTTCACGCCAGCACCGATGGGGCGGGCGGGCAGCGAAGCGTCATCGGTTTTGGGGAAGATGAGGTTGCGGTGCCCCCAATGTGTTTCCGGGGTGAGCCCCGCCTGACTCCATTCGAAACCCATGTAGGCAACCATGTCGGGGTTGCTCGGGTCACCGGCCAATGCGTTGCACTGCCGAATGCTCTCCTTTGACGCTTGCCAGTTCTCTTCAATCAACGACTCGGCGTGATCGGTAAGCGCGTAGAAGTCGAGGTTCGAGCAGTAGCGCGCGAAGTCACAGGCGTCCGCCGGAGGATGGGCACCCTCGCCTCCCACCATGGGCAGTGTAAAGAGAAAGCCATCCCAGGAATACGAAGTGTGGACATGAAGGTCGCCGAACAAGATTGACTTGTCCGTCGCATCGGACACCGCCTTCTGGCGCTTCGTTTTATCGATTTTTACATGCTCGGGCTGGGTCTTGCCTGCGATCGCACTCTCGAAGTACTCATCGGGGCCACAGGCAAGACTTGCTACAACCAAGACCAGCGCAAGAATCACCGAAGCGGCGGCGCGATATTGGATCGGCATATCTTGGACTCCGTAACTCGTTGAAGGTCTAGAGTGTCGATACACGAGGTGCGTCTGCCAATCGTCGGGCCTTCGCAGCACCACGGGAAATTCGAAAACAGTCTATGCCGCCTGTCCGTTCCAAGCGACCACGTGATCAAAACACGAGCTTGTGACGCCGTAACGTTGCCTCGAATCCGCCGGATTTCTACGTTGCTTGAGACTCCAGAGAGGAAGCGAACCCGGGCAATGAGTAGCCCGACCCGACGAATTGACTTTCTATTTTTGTGCGTCGCAAACTCAGCTCGCAGCCAACTCGCCGAAGGCATCGCTCGATCGATCTTGCCCGACTCGATCGGCGTCCACAGCGAGCGCATCAAACACGTCATCACGTTGTGCGAGGAAGAGGTCTGCCCATTTCCCCCTGGCAATGTCGAGCGGAGCCACTGGCCGCTGCCGGAGCCGGCCGGCGATGGACCCAATTCTCTCGAAAGCGTTCGGGCCGCTCGTGACGAGGTCAAGCGGCGACTCGAGACTTTGTTGGACGACGAGGGAATCAATTCGCCCTAACTCAAAGCGGCTTTCCGACTGCCAACAGCTCGCTACACTGCCCGTCACGTCAAGCTTTCCGACAGCCACCCACGCACGCGGCTACCAACACTTGTGTG
This sequence comes from Myxococcota bacterium, assembly GCA_047619425.1. Taxonomy (GTDB): domain Bacteria; phylum Myxococcota_A; class UBA9160; order UBA9160; family UBA4427; genus DUBZ01. Next base: position 3,298 of record JBLHOB010000009.1, on the reverse strand, counting down.
CCGTAGTTGTCGGCCCAACCCACTCTATATGCGGAGAACCTCCCGTGCCCGGACCCGAACTACACCTCGACGATCTCGAAATCGACCAGCTCAGGCTGCGAATTAGCGAAAAGTGGAACACCTACCCCGACGACGTGCTCCCGGCATGGGTTGCCGAGATGGACTTCCCGCTCGCAAATCCGATCCGCGAAATCCTTTCTACGGCACTTGAGCTCAATGATGTCGGCTACCCGATTGGCTTGCGAGCCACGGGCTTGCCCGAAGTTTTCTCCCAGCGCATGAGCGAGCGCTTCGGCTGGGAGACGGACCCCAATCGCGCCGACGTCATCACCGACATCGTGCAAGGTATTTACGTCGCAACTGAGGTCCTCTCCGAACCCGGTGATGGCATTATCGTGCAGACGCCGATCTATCCGCCGTTTTTGAATGCGGTGAAAGACACGAAGCGCCGGCTGGTCGAGAATCGCCTCATCAACGGAAGCAATGGCTGGGAGATCGACTTCGACTCCCTGCGCCAGAGCATCGACACCAACACTCGCGTCTTGCTCCTATGCAACCCGCACAACCCGACGGGGCGAGTGTTTCGCCGCGACGAGCTTGAACAACTCGCGCAGATAGCCTGCGAGCACGACCTGGTGGTGGTCTCGGATGAAGTGCACGCCGACCTCACCTTCGACGGCCGCCCGCACATTCCGATCGCAAGCCTCGGAAAGGAAATCGAGTCGCGAACCATCACCCTCGTCTCCGCAACCAAGGCCTACAACATCCCGGGCTTGCGTTGCGCAGTGGCACACTTTGGCAGCGAACATCTACAACAGCGCTACCACAGCATCCCTCGACACATACGCGGTGGCGTCGGCCTGTTGGGGATTTACGCGACGATGGCGGCGTGGCAACACTCGCAATCGTGGATGGACGAGGTGCGCGCCTACCTCGAAGAAAACCGGAATATCGTTGCCGACTTCGTTGCGACCCGGCTGCCCAATGTCGGCTACCACCCCAATGAAGCCACCTATCTCGCATGGCTCGATTGCACCGCCGTAGGCCTAGACACTTCGCCTTCGGCGCACATTCTCGCAACGCAGAAGCTGGCCATGAACGACGGCCGCACGTTCGGCAAAGGGTTCGAGAACTACACACGTCTCAACTTCGCGACCTCGAAGCGCATCCTTGGCGATATTCTCGAACGCATCGAGAAGGCAACCCAAACACCATAACGCGCAGCCCTGCGCCGCCGACTACGACACAGCACCTACTCGACGTAGTCGGTTTACCCTACTTACTCACACATCATTGCCGCGCAGCTCAAAAGCAATGGATGCCGCACTCCTTCAATACTCAAGGAGTTTCTTATAGCTGCCGATCAACCGGTGACGAACAAGCAACGCATGGGGCACACGCTCCGCGACTTGACGCCGGGAGACGCAACGATGAGCCATCCAGAACCAACCGCGCACGCCAACACCAAGGCCCATCCAGCTGGTGCATCCGCCACCGCGGACAGCAACCGACTGGCCGGATTTTCAGCCCTCGCAACCCCGGAGCAGATCGCCGGCGTGCCTCACGCCGACCGTAGAGACAGCGAGAGTGACGAAGTTATTGAGCGCCTTCGCGCCGAACTGGGCCGGCGCGCCAAGGAAGTTGAAACCCTGCGCGACGAACACGCAGAGCAAACCGCCGCTTGGAAGTCGAAGCAGATGGTCTCGCCGAGGGTGCAACACGATCAAGGTTTGGCCGCCGCGCGCAAGGTTGAGTTGGAAGACGTCCAGCTCGCAAACCGCCGCCTGCAATTGGATCTGGCCGACCGCGTAGGAGAACTTGAAGAGCATCGCCGCGAGCAGATGGTGCTGCGCCATGCCCTGGGAAACCTGCAACGCGAGTCTGAGCGCGCACGCGACGAACGTGGCCGCGAGAGCAAGGCAGATCCAAGAGTTGCAGAGATCAAGTCACTCAACGATGAGCGCAATACCATGCGCGAGCAGCTCGTACAGGCGGAGAGTCTTCGTATCGAAACCGAGCAGAAAAACGAGCGCACGAAGGACCTGCTTACAGAAACCCGCAGGCGGGTAACGGCACTCGAAGCCGAAAACACTGCGCTGCGCTCCGCGATGACGACCAACCAAATGCAGACGACAGGACGCGAGTGCGAGGTTGCAGAGCTGAAGGTTTCTCTCTCGATCGCAGGAGAAACCTTGTTCGGTTGCCGCAGCGAACTGGCGCAGGCCAAAACAAGCACAGCAGATCTTACGAGCCTTCTTGCAAAAGAAGAGCAGACAGCACTCACCGCAAACCAAGAACTCGCTAGCCAACGCGAGCAGTCAGTACAGCAGAGCAGCGAGATCGAAGGCTTGCAGAGGAGTCTCTCCGACGCGCAGAACACCGTCGCCGGAGGACAACAAGCGCTAAACGAACTGAACGAAAGATTTGCCAGCGAGTGCACAACGCTGGCCACAACCAAAGCTTCCCTCGAACAAACCAAACTTCGGCGCGACGAACTCGACAGCGCCTTGCAGGAGAAGACCGCAGAGCACCGCGAGCAAGCAGCACTTGCATTCAGGTTGGGCGAAGCGGCGGAGAGCCTACGCGGCACACTTGCCGAGATTGGCACCGTGGTGTCGAAGCAATTCGAAAGCAGTGGCGTTAGTGCCGACCTGGCGGCGACGCCGAGCGCTCCGACTCCTTCCAAAACCGGATCAAAATCGCTTGGCCGCAATCAATCGATATCAAAGAAACTTTCATCAGCACCTGACATTGGCCCTCCCGCTCCGCTTGAAGGGGACACTTCGAACCCGAGCCCCACGTCGACGCGCACAGCAGCATTTGCAGGAGAGACAAGCCCAGCAATTGAAGAAGTCGCGAACCAAGAAACAACCGACGGCGCAGCTTCCGAGTTTGCTTCAGCGCAGGACGCCGATCAGGAGCAAGTCAATGGCACGCGCTTTACAGCAGCATCCTCGCTCGGGTTGAACGACGAGCCCGAGACGGAACTCGCTGCCCCATCACCGGCCGCACCCAGCGAGACAGAGGCAGCCGAGCCCACCCCCGCTGCAGCGGACGAAGCGATCAGCGAACAGCCACAACCAAGCGCCCCCGTGGATGTCGAGGATGCGATCGAAGGCCGTAGCAGCCAACCCGATTGGAGCCTCGCCCTAGTACCCGAGCGCAGTGGCCTCGAGCCAGCCCCCATCTTCGCCACATGGCGCGACAATCAGATTGCAAAGAAACTCTCTACTCTCGGCGTGGCCGGGATCGACGACTACTTCGTTGGCCAAATTGACGAGTTCCTCGAAGCGCGTCC
>JBLHOB010000008.1:0-19282 GCA_047619425.1 Myxococcota bacterium | reverse complement strand
GAAGCTGGGTTGCGCGCAGCGGTGAAGTACTTGCTCTACGGGTTGTCGAGCTTTTTCTTGTTGCTGGTTGCAACGCTGGTCGTCTTTCATCTGAATCTCGTCCAGGGAGGTGAACCAAACTTCGACCTGGTGCAAATGGGAGACGCGACAGGCTTGGCGTTCCTCGCAACCAAGGTTCCTGTTGCCGGCGCTGCGGGCGCGGCGTGGTGGCAAACTCAGTCTGCTCTATTTGTCGCGTTCGCGTCGGCGTTTGCGATCACCATTCCATTGTTGCCGTTTCAAGGTTGGTTCAACGACGCTCAGGCTGAGGCGCCGACATCGGGCAGCATCATCGTAACTGCACTCGTCGTAAAACTCGGTGCCTACGCATTTCTCCGCGTCGCCCTACCCCTGCTACCCATTGCAGCGCACGAGGCAGTGCCTTGGTTGTCGGGCTTGGCACTGGTTGGCATTGCGCTGAGTGGGTTCCTCGCGCTGGCCGAACAGAAAGTGAAGCGACTGGTCGGTTATCTATCGCTTGCCCACATGAGCTTCATCGCGTTGGGGATCATGAGCCTCACGCATCACGCCGTGGTTGGGGCGGTTGTTCATATGCTCAGCCATGGCCTGGGCATTGCGGCACTCTTCATCTTGTTTGGTTTTCTCGCAGAGCGGCGTTCGACACAAGATCTCTCCGAGTATGGCGGTCTCGCGAAGCCCATGCCGATCTGCGCCGCGCTCTTTGCGTTGGTGATCTTCGGCCAGGTGGGCATGCCGGGGACCAGCGGTTTCGTGGGCACATTCCTGATCGTCCTTGGAAGCTTCCCAAGCTCTGGCGTCGTGGCGGGTTGCGCGCTTGCCGCGATGGTGTTGGTGGCTGGCGCAATGCTGCGAGCGGGCGGTGGGGTGTTGCTCGGCCCCTTGGAGAAGGCGGAGAACCGCGGGCTCATCGATCTCAATCTACGCGAGCGCCTAGTCGTCTTGTCGCTTGTCGTGCCAGTATTATGGATCGGCCTCTACCCGAACCCGGTCTTGCGCCGGGTCGAACCCCCGGTGGGACTCTTGCTCAATACGATGCAGCGCGGCATCGACACGCAACCGTTGCCCGCCAAACAAGCTGAATCAGAGCTGCTGTCGGTCGATGCGACGCAAGCCGAGGCGAAGCCGTGAACTCCGTCTCCGCACAACTCGAAGCACTGGCGCCGTTGTGCATCGTTGCCTTGGCGACGCTGCTGCTCGTGATGCTCGACGCGATCGCGACGAGCAATGCCGAAGACGCAAGAGAGAATGAGCTCGGGGTGTTCAAAGGGACGTTCCTTTCTCTCGTCGCAGGCGCAGCGCTCCTACTTGCCATGTTGAGCGCGGCGTATCACTTTGAATACACACTGGTCGCGGTTGTGACGCCAGCGTCGATGATGAAGGTCGATGGCGCTGCGAGCTTTGCGATGATGTTGCTTTGCGCGGGTGCGCTGCTCACGGTTTGGTATTCCCTTGCCTACTTGCCCGCGATGAACATGCATCACGGCGAGTTCTACCCATTGCTGCTGTTCTCGGTAGCGGGTGCGCTCGCGGTGGTCTGCGCCTCAAACTTAATCAGCCTCTTTGTTGCGATCGAGTTGATGAGTTTGCCTGTTTACGCTCTTGCGGGCTTTGACCGCGATCGCAGCCAAAGCAGTGAGGCGGGTCTCCGAGCGCTGTTGATGGGAGCTTTCGCGAGCGCAATCTCGCTATACGGTATTGCGCTGATCTACGGTGCGACGGGCCATTTTGATTATTCGGGTCTTGGCGACCCGGTTACCGGAACCTCACCACTTGCTCTCGCGGGCTTTGCATTGCTGCTTGTTGGTCTGCTCACCAAACTAGGTGCGGCACCCTTTCACGCCTGGTTGCCCGACTCTGCTACAGGGGCCCCGACCGTTGTCGCCTCGATGTTTCAGACGCTCGTGCTTTGCGCCAGCGCCTTTGCGTTGGTTCGAGTCATCGACGCGATCTCTCCAAAGGCACTGCCCGGCTTTGTGGACATCATGATGATCGCCGGTGCCGCAAGTATGCTCGTTGGTTCGGTGATGGCACTTGCCCAGGACAATGTGCGACGCATGCTCGCCTATGCGGCGGTCGCTCACGCGGGCTTCTTGCTCTGCGCGATCGCAATCCCGACTGCAGCGGGACGAGGTGCTGCCTTTTTGCACGTCGCCACCTTTGTCTTTATCCAACTCGGAGCGTGGGGGGCTGTTTCTGCTGTGGCGGATCGTGGCGTTGAACTCGAGAAGCTCTCCGACTACGAAGGGCTGGCGCAGCGCCGTCCGATTCTCGCAGCCGCTGCCACGATATTTCTCTTGGCGTTGGCGGGCATGCCCGGCACCGCGGGCTTTATAAGTCGACTCGTTGTGATGTCGTCGACAGTGGGTGCCGGCCACATTGCCTTGACTGTTCTTATGGGCGCCGCGAGTGTTGTTTTGTTCGCGGCATACCTTCGTGTGCCCACGGCGATGTACATGGGTCGTACGGACAAGCCGCAAGACCAGATTCCGCCACTGCCGGCTGTGTTCGCACTGATCGTTTGTGCGTTTCTCACCATCTACTTCGGCTTGTTTCCCGGCGAAGGACCCATGCTCTTCAACCTTCTCGAAATGGTTGGCCGCGCTTCACAGTCCTAAGTCACTAGGCACTTCATTCCCATATGCAACGCTGTACCAAGGCACGCGGTTTGCATTGCTAGCCAGCAGAAGCCCGAACAAGGGGGTTTTCGTTTCGACTTGAGTGTTCGCACATCAAGTTGAAACACCAAGCGGGAATTTCTTCCGCCTGGGTTCTGCAGGGGGGTGCATGAAGTCAAAGCCGTCGTTCATTGCCGAAGTGTCGAGTAACCACAGTGCCAATCTCGAACGTTCGCTTGCGTTCATCGATCGGGCAGCTGATATCGGTTGTGACGGAGTTAAGTTTCAACTCTTCAAAATCGACGAGCTCTTCGCGCCGGAAATTCTCGCAACAAGCCCCGCGCACGCAAAGCGTCGCGCCTGGGAATTGCCTGTTGAGTTCATCCCCGAGCTCGCGGCGCGCGCCAACGAACGCGCAATACAGTTCGGCTGCACGCCCTTCTATCTCGACGCCGTGGCGGTTCTCGAGCCCTACGTCGACTTTCTAAAAATCGCGTCCTACGAACTCGGATGGACAGACTTGCTGCAAGCTTGTGGGGCAACGGGCAAGCCCATCGTGCTCTCAACGGGCATGAGCAACTTTGAAGAGGTTCTCGACGCGGTGACGACGCTCTACCAGGCGGGGTGTCGGGAGTTGACGCTGTTGCACTGCGTGTCGGGATATCCCGCGAAGCCCTACGAGGCGAACCTTTCTGCGATGACCTCCCTCGAGAAGCTCGCAAGTGACTTCAAGCAAATCGACTTGAAGGTTGGATGGTCGGATCACACGGTTGAGCCCGGAGTTTTGCATCGCGCGATTCATCGCTACGGCGCACAGATGATCGAGTTTCATTTCGATCTCGATGGCAAGGGCGAAGAATTTGCGGTGGGGCACTGTTGGACGCCCGATCAAATTTCACATGTCATTCGCGATGTGAGTCTTGCGCTGCGTGCCGATGGCGACGGGCGCAAAATTCCCGCAGCGCGAGAGCGTGAGGAAAGACACTGGCGAGCGGACCCAAGTGATGGCCTGCGCCCACTGCGAAGTTTCCGAAACGGACTGCTGTCATGAGCACCGGACTTCGGGCAAACAGCTTTGAAGAACAATGCGCCTACTTTTCCGGCAAGCGCGTCTTTGTGAGTGGCGGCGCTGGCGTGATCGGGCGCGAGCTAATTCCGATCATCACCCGAGCCGGGGCTGAGGTCATGGTCGGTGATCTGGAGCACCGCCCGGATGAATGGGATCCATCGGTGCGCTATCGCCAGGGAGACCTGAATCACATCACGCAACGAGAAGTCGCAGACTTCGCGCCGGACATCTTTATCCATCTTGCCGCGAGCTTCGAGCGCTCTGTTGAGACGCCCGGCTTTTGGAACGAGGGGCACAGCAATAACATCGCGCTGAGCCATCACTTGATGGACGTGATGGCGAGGGTTTCATCTCTACGGCGGGTCGTCTTTGCCTCGAGCTATTTGATCTACGACTCCAATCTCTATACAGCCGCAACCCCTCAGTCTCGGCCAACCGTTCTCGACGAACTCGCCCATGTGCGTCCGCGCAACTTGTGCGGGTCGGCCAAGCAGCATCACGAGCTTGAACTCGAGTTTCTGTCGGATTGCCCCGAATACAATTTTAGCCACGTGTCGGCTCGCATCTTTCGCAGCTACGGCCGGGGCTCGCGAGACGTGATCTCTCGCTGGGTTCGCAGCTTACTCGCAGAGGAACCAATCGACGTGTACGGCGACGCCGGCTGCTTTGACTACGTATATGCTCGCGACGTTGCGCGAGGGCTGGTCGCTCTCGGTGGCAGCGAGGCCCACGGAGTCGTGAACCTCGGCACGGGTAAGCCACGGCGGGTGTCAGAGGTACTCGACGTGCTGCGTCAGCACTTTCCAAACATGGCCACGAGAAACCAACCGACAAATGGCCTCTTCGAAGCGGCGTCTGCTAGCACTGCAAAACTTCTCGAAGCAACGGGATGGTCACCGCAGACTTCCATCGAAGGCGGGATCGCAGAGATCATCGATCACGAGCGCTCGCAGTCGCGAGCGAAGAAGAGAGCCCGACTCGCGGATGAAAGTACTAGCCAAACGCATGGGGGCCACCGAATCGATCTGCATCCGCAGCTCGCCGTGAACACGGAACGTAAGGTCGGTAGCGAACGGCTTGGTGATGCGAAGGCGGGCGCGGCTCGCAACGTTCTTGTTACCAGTCTTGGCAAGAAGATTCCGCTGATTCGAAGCGTGCGACGTGCGCTTGGTAAATTTGATCCGGCTGCGCGGTTGTATGGAGCCGATTGTGACGGAGAGGCTCTTGGGCTCCACTTCGTCGATGCTTTCTGGCAATGTCCGCGACTCGAGGCACTCAGCATCGATCTTCTGCTCGACTACTGCGCCCGGAATCGCATTGGTTTTATCGTCCCTACTCGTGACGCCGAGCTTCCCATTTTCGCTGGTTTCCGCGAAGTGCTCGCCGAAGCCGGGGTTCAAGTGCTCGTCAACGAGCCGGAGGCGGTTGCCAACTGCATCGACAAGCTTCGCTTTGCCAAGCTACTCGAAGTCAACGGACTCCCGTCGATCAAAACGGCTCAGTCAATCGCTGAACTTGGGTCTTGTGAAGCAGTCGTGGTAAAAGGCCAGTTTGGTTCTGGCTCGCGCGATCTCCACTGCAACGTTTCCCAAGTGCGAGCGGCAGAGTTGGCTGAGACGCTTGAGCAGCCGATCTTCCAACCCTTTATCGAAGGTCGCGAGTACAGCGTGGATCTCTATCGCGATCGGCGGGGCTGCGTGCAAGGAGCTGTTTGTCGCACCCGTGATTGCGTGGTGTCCGGTGAGTCGCAGATAACAACGATCGTGCCTTCGCCAAAGCTCAAGCATTTGTGTGAGCGCGTGGCGGGTGTCCTTGAATTTTGGGGGCATGCGACGCTTCAGGCGATTGAGTTGCCCAATGGTCAATTTCGTATGCTCGAATGCAACGCGCGCTTTGGCGGCGCGTCGACCTTGAGCGATGAGGCAGGCCTCGACAGCTTCTACTGGTTCTTGCTCGAAGCGAGTGGCGAAGATCTCGTGTCGCGTCCCTCTGCCAAAACAGCGAACGGTTTGAAGTTGATTCGCCATGCGGCGGACTACTTCGTAAGTCCTGCGACTGCATCGTGATGTCGCGACCGGCGCAACACGTCAGGGTGTGTAGGTCATGAGCGGCGGTCCGATTCGACATCGCAACTATCGCATCATGCGGGTATCGGCTCTGCGAGATGCGGATGCTTCTCAAGTCATCTATCGCGACGACCCGGGCTTGCGTTCGCGCTCGTATGCAGAGCAGCAACGCGCGTGGTTTGCCCAAAAAGTGGGACATGGGGATGCTCTTGCCCGCGCGATGAAGTCAATGGGACACGAGGCGCTGGAGATCGTGTGTGACCACGAAGCGCTTCAGCGTACTTGGGCCTTTGAACGGGGCATCAAAGTCGATGGCGTGAATTGGCAAAGTGAAATCGTGCTGGAACAGATCGCCGAGTGGAAACCCGACATTTTGTTGCTGCAGAACTTTGACGTACTGCCCGCAAGTCATCGCAGAGAACTTCGCGACCGAGTGCCTTCGATCGAAATTGTCGCAATCCACCAGGAGCCCGTTCACATCACAAGCGGCGTCATACGCGAGCTTGCTTCAGCGGACGTGCTTTTCGCTACGACTCCAAGCCTGGTGCACCAGTGCAAAGAGTTCGGCCTCCCGGCGCATCTCGTCTACGGGTGCTTTGACCCGGGAGTGCTCTCCGAGTTGCCCCTACCGTCGAGACTCGACGACCAGACTTTTCTGGACTTCACCTACTTTGACGTCGGGGAGGCTTCAGGGAAGTTTCTAGACATGGATGCTGCATGCAGCACGTTGCAGCACGACACGCCTTTGGAGGTCTGGTCGAATCGCCGCAACCACTCAAGGCGTCCGGCAGTCGCTCACTCCAGCTCTTTTGGTCTTGACTACTACACTGCGCTGCAACGCTCGCGCCTTACCTACTTGCCGCACGGCGATGTCTTCAAAGGCAGCGCGGGCCAGCGTGCATTGTTTGAGGCGACGGGAGTCGGTGCGTGCGCGGTGACGAATGAGGCGCGAAATCTCGTCGACCTTTTCGAACCCGACACAGAAATCGTGACGTATGGCTGCGTCGAGGAGTGCGTGGAGAAGGTTGGCTATCTCCTTGAACACGAGAGCGAGCGTCAGGCGATTGCCGCTGCGGGGCGTGCGCGTACGTTGGCAAACCATTCGAGTCGCAGTCGTTACAGCGAGATCAATAGCGTGCTTCAAGCCGCGCTGGCCGGGAAGCGACGCACCGTGCGAACGCGCTGGCAGGGCTTCTCTGGCGCTTTAGGCGCCTAGGGTCGGTGCCGCCGTATTGAGCAGCGGGCCTCGAGGCGCGCTTGATGTTGCAATTGCTTCCTTGGCTGCCTCCTCCCATGCCGCGGCCTTGGGCAAATAGGGCCAACGCCTCCCCCCTACGGACTCGGCACAGTACTCAAGTAACTCACGCGCTCGCTCGACGCCGGTCCGAGTCGCCTTGAAGAGAAACTCCGCCTCCTTCACCGCCTGCTCAGGCGTGGGCTGCAGATTCTGGCTCCGTCGGATCTCGGTTTGAGAGGCCGAGAGCTCCGGTTGTACGACGGAGTCGATCCATTCAACGCTGACAAGCATTGAGCGCAGATCTTTTTCGAGGCGTGCGAGTTGACGCAGTAGATCAATCTTTCGCTGCGGAGAGTGACTGCGTGGAAGTTCACGACTCGTGGCTTCGCAACGGCGGACACCCTTGGCTGCAAGTCTTTCGAGCTTACTGAGCAGTTGCTTGACGCGCCGGATCTCGCCGTCAAATACCGATGGGTCCGGCGCTTCCCAGTTGTCGTACTGCTCGTGGATGATTTGCCGTGCGTCGACGAGAGCTTCGGTGTGGCGCTCGAGGCTTTCGGCTAACGGAGCATGATCGAGGGTTGGAATGTAGGCGCCACCCTCCGTGCAGTTAATGACTTCAGTCCCGACTTGTCGACACGCGATAGCGAGTTCGCGATAGCCGTCGATAAAGCCCGCGTACGCCGGAGACGTCGCAACTTCCTCACCATGCCAGCCGTCGACCCAGACCACTCGCATGCGCTTGGGAGCTCGGCCTTTGCCGAAGCCCAGCATCTCGGCGCGTGACGAAGAGTCGATTGTCGAAAAGCCATCGTCGTCGATCGTGATCTCTACCTGATCGTAAGCGGAGCCTTTGGCGTAGTGCCGTCCATCGGTGTATGCGAGATCTTGACCCACCAGCATGATGGGGTTCGCTCCAAGGGCGGCGCCAAGAGATACGGCCCCATGGGCAACGGTACTCCCACCGAACACCCAGCCATCACGTCCGAGTACGCCTGCGATCCAACGCCCAACCTTGTCACCGCCAGGGGTCGCGATGAAGCGACTGCGCACAGGTGCGTGGAATATGCCAGGCGTTACGTCGTTGGTTACGACAAGGTTTACGTTATCGCTTGTTCCGATCCGCGTTAGTTGATGCGTTACGTGCTTGCTTTCGAGGATATGAACAAGATCGGGTTCGATGCCGGCGCTGCGCAGCGCGCCGAGTGATTGGCCGATCGCGATGATGAGGAGGCGATCTCGATACTTTTTCAACAAGGGCAATTGCTTGTCGAGGGAGGGGCCGGCGGAGACGACCACCGCGGGTACGTTCTTGAAGCGTCCGAAGAGTTCACGAAAACTCGGACTCTTCATGATGAACCCTGCATTTTGCATCGTGATGTCGCCCCAGGATTTGAGGTCGCGCACCCGGGTTCCCACGGAGATGTCTACGTAGTCTTTTGAACGAGAGACCTGCTTCACGGCGTCGCGGACCTCGTCTGGCGCGATACGAAACGTCGCGGGATGAACATAGACTTGAAGCTTCAAACCCGGGACATAGCGGCTTTGCAGCAGGAAATTTAGGTGTTGGGTGTTCGAGGCAAAGTCGAGGTGCTTGTCGGCGAGGAACGTGAATCCGCTTCGAGCCGTTAGCACTGCACGCATGCGTTCGGCTGACGGCTCGTAGACGATGATCAACGCACTACTTTTGGCGCGAACCGCTTCGATGTGGTGTCCGAGGCCAAAGCCGATTGCCACAACGATGTCCGGCTCAGCGGAGACGATCTCGTTGGCGATTGTTTCGCCTTCCTTCTTTGGGTTGTAGGCCGACGCGAGCTGGATGCCGTTTTGCACCACCGTTGTTTCGCCGCTGCGACCCACGATGATCTCGCAGCTCTCCGTCCCTGCAGCCATCACGTCCTCGGCCATCTGGTGGTTCTTTCGGCGCAACTCGCGCAGGTTCGTTTTGAATTGCTTCTGATCTTTCGAGACCACCGCACACCTCTAAAATGCTGACAAGTTGCCCTTAAGTTGCTCCGCGCTGAGAGGTAGTTCGGCTGATCGCGAAGTGCGCTCCATACACGGAACTATTGATTTGTTGCTGGGGCATTGCCCGAGTATCCCGGCGACCCGTGGCGTTGTGGTCGCCTCGCCACGAAAGGAAAAAACACGCGTGTATCTCATTGTCTACGACGCTTATTGCTCAAGCTTGAAAGTGAAATTCCGAACGAGGGAGCAAAGCGAGGGGACGATGGACAAGCTTTTGCTCTTGGGCGACACGGGGAAGATGGGATGTGGCATTCGCCGCGCCTTCTCCCATGACTATGAGATTGTGGGCTGTAGCTCGAAAGACTTCGACGCCTCAGATCTTAAACAGGTGTCGCAGCTGATCGTCGGTGAGAAGCCGACGCTGGTCATCAACGCCGTCGCGTTGCTCGGCATCGATACCTGCGAGCTCGACCCCGGTAAAGCACTTCAGCTCAACACGTTGCTGCCAAAGCGCATCGCGGAACTCTCTCGCGACTACGAATTTACTTTCGCGCATCTGAGTAGCGATGCTGTGTTCGGCGATGTTTCGGGGAGGGTGTGTGTCGAGTCGGAGTCACCCAACCCATTCAATGTATATGGTGTGACGAAGTACGGCGGCGACTGTTTCGCTCTCAATCTTGCACCCAAGGGCTATGTGTTTCGCTTGCCCATGCTTTTCGGCGAGTCGAGCAAGGGCGACCAGTTTGTTGAGAAAATGCTGGCGCGCATCGAGGGTGGGGCCACGCAGCTCGACGTGTCGAGTGACGTCGTCGGAGTGCCTTCCTATAGCCACGACCTTGCGCGCGAAATGCGCCGAGCCCTCAAGGACGACATGGCTCCCGGGCTCTACCACCTGGCCAACAGTGGGAGCAGCTCACTGAACGAACTCATTCAAGCCCTCGTAGACAACCTCGATCTCGATGCAACGGTCAATGCGGTAAGCCACGCATCCTTCCCGAGCATTGGCCGCAAGAACGTTCACACGCTGCTGGGTTCCGAAAAACTTCCGGCACTACGCTCTTGGCGCAGTGCTTTTCGTGAATACTGCGAGCGCCTTCGCCCGCAATCGAGGCCGCAGCAAACCGCTACTTTGGTCGGAGAAACTTCATGGCGGTAAGGGTTCACCGGTCTCGCGCCGACGGGAAAACGATTCTCGGTATCGATCTCGACAATACGCTGATTTGTTATGACGGATTGTTTCACAAGCTCGCGGTCGAGCAACGTCTGATCGACCCCATGACGCCAGCGAACAAGCGCGTCATTCGCGACACCTTGCGAGCGAAAGGGCTCGAGACGCAATGGACCCGACTCCAGGGCGAGGCCTACGGTGCGAGAATCCTTGAAGCCACTGTGTTTCCCGGCGCTATCGGCGCGTTGATCGCGCTGCACCGCGCCGGCATTGGGCTTCGCGTGGTTAGTCACAAGACCCGCTATCCCGCACTCGGCCCGCAAACCGATCTGCGCCGTGCGGCCCTTCGCTGGCTAATCCGCAAGGGCATTTTGAACCCGAGCCAAACGGGACTCGGTCCAAGCGAAGTCTTTTTTGAAGACTCCCCTACTGCCAAACGCCAACGCATTGCGGCGCTCGGATGCACGGACTTCGTGGACGACCTGCCGGAGCTTCTGCTCCATCCTTCGTTTCCTCGCTCTGTGACTCGAACGCTTTTCGACCCAAGTGGCGAACTCGTTCGGAGCCCGAGCCCGACCGGCAGTGAGCCCCACCGCACCGCGACCCACTGGAATCAAATACGAGAACACTTCTTGTTGATCAATAAGGCACGAGAAGCCGCTGGCTCGCGGTATTCGCCTTTGGCGTGACTTCAGATCGTTTGCAAAGTTGCCGATTGGCTGCGTGTTTGTGAAACCCGATTTCCGACCACGCAACACAACGCCAACCGAACAACCAAAGCAAGCGGAGCAAGCCATGGCAATGAGTGAAGGCCCGATCGAAAACGCACGTGAAGCCTACGAAGCAGCAATGGGTTCGAGAATCGAACGCAAAGGCATCACTCTGGGGCCGTGGACATCGGACTCGTTGGTTGACGATCCGAAGCATCTCGCGTTCGTCATGGCCCGCTACAAGTTTTGCGCAAAGATGCTTGCTGGCAAGGAGAGTGTGCTCGAGGTGGGGTGTGGCGACGCTTTCGGCCTTCCGTTGGTCGCTCAGGAAGTGGGGCGAGTACACGCAATTGATTGGGACCCTCGACAACTCGAGAGCAACGCAGCGCGACTTTCTCATCTTCAAAACGTCGACTACCTACTGCACGATCTCAATGAGTCTGCACCCGAGGTCCAGGTGGATGCCGCCTACTCGGTGGACGTGATCGAACACCTTGAAGCCGCCAGCGAGGCGCGGTTCATGGAAAACCTGATCGCCTGCTTGAAGCCCGGCGGTGTTCTCATTACGGGTACACCCAACATTACTGCTGCCGCCTACGCGTCACCTCAAAGCAACATTCATCACATCAATCTCAAAAGCTTTGCCGGGCTGCGCGATCTGATGGAGAGCTACTTCGACAACGTTTTTATGTTTGGCATGAACGACGAAGTTCTGCATACGGGATTCGGTCCGATGTCCCACTACTTGTGGTCGATCGCAGTCGGGCCCAAGGCGCGTTAGCACCCTTCTCGCAGTGCATCGCAGTCTCTTTCAATCGATTTGAGCTCGCGCGCATCATTCTCACACACTGTCGCCTCTCTTCCGGTTCCGCTGACACTAGATTCATTCCAATCGCACTTAAGTTGCGTACTCCTGATGTCGTTACGTGTTCTCAGTTCGGTCTCACGAACATGCAACATTGGAGAGAAGACGTGAACGCCACAGAGATTGTGAATCAATACATCGGCGACTTGACCCGCGTCCTGCAGGCCATCGACCCAAACGAAATTGAACGCGTCATCCAAACCCTCGACGCAACTCGCGCCGCTCGCGCGCGAGTGTTCGTCGCAGGCAATGGGGGAAGCGCGGCAACTGCTTCTCACCTGTGTACGGATCTAAGCGTCGGGCTCAAGGGAAGGGGTCTTGCCGGATTCGATATCCAAAGCCTTTCGGACAACGCTTCGATCGCCACCGCGGTCTCAAATGACGTTGCCTACGAAGAAGTCTTTACCGCACAACTCGACGGCGTGATGCGCCCTGAAGATGTTCTGATTGCGATCTCCGCAAGTGGCAACTCGCCAAACATCTTGAGTGCCGTGCGTTATGCCAAAAGCGTTGGTGCGACGGTCGTGGGTTGCTCGGGCTTCGACGGCGGCGAACTCAAGCGCATGTCCGACGTCTCCTTTCACGTCGCTACATCGCCTGGCGCGTACGGAATTGTTGAAGACGCCCATCTCGTGCTGAATCACATTCTCCATTCCTACTTTGCGGCGCAATCCGACGCCCTCGAACAGCACACGTCAACGACAGCGCCGGCCAAGCCAAGGACGTCAGCACCTCTTGAGCGCGGCACCAACTGGGTGCAGATCAAGAAAAACAAAGGCCAGCGCAAGTGGCAGCCCACACCGAACTCGTCGACATAGGCCTCGGGCCCGCCCCACTAATCCCTCTCACCAAGGAAGGTGAAGACTTCGATGCATAAGATCCGAACTGTGGCGCAAGTCGCAAGCGAATTCGCGAGCCCGCTCTTCGACGGACGTAAGGTCGTCCAATGTCACGGCGTGTTTGACTTGCTTCATATCGGCCACATTCGACATCTGCAGGAAGCCAGGCAACTCGGGGATTATCTCGTTGTCACTCTCACGCCCGATCGCTTCGTCAACAAAGGCCCACACCGGCCCGCCTTTGACGCTGCCACACGCGCCGAGGCGATCGCAGCTCTCGAGTGTGTGGATGCCGTTTGCGTAAACGAGTGGCCGACGGCTGTTGAAGCCATTGAACAAATTAAGCCGACCGTGTTTGTGAAAGGCGCAGTCAAAGGCGATGGGCCCCGAGACCGAAACGGTGCCATCGATTTTGAGCGGCGCGCAGTCGAATCCGCCGGTGGCCGGATTGTTTTGACCGATACCGAGTTTTCGAGTGCATCCGCCCTAATCAATCGTCATACCGACATCTTCACACCGCAGACTCGCGCATTTCTTGACAGCTTCCGTGAGAACTACAGCGCGGTGCACCTGGTGGATGAGCTTGCACAAATGCAAAGCATGCGGGTGCTCGTAGTGGGAGAGTCGTGGGTTGAAGCAGGGGCCACCAAGGCCGCAGGCCTGGATGATCATCCACGTGAGCGTTATGTGGGCGGGTCGCTCGCTGTCGCAAACGTTTTGTCGAGTTTGTGCGACGAGGTCCTTGTCTTGACTACCGGCACCGGAGAAGGCGCAACGGAAGACTTTCTCTCTAAGAATAAATCCGAAGGGGTGGAGATCGAATTTCTCGCCAGTGACGTCACTTCGGACACACAAGTCGAAGACAGCCTCAATCGTTTGCTTGACCGGGCAAACGTGGTGCTCCACTCCGATTCGCGCACGGGGTTTATCTCGACCCGCGCCAAGGCATTGATGCGGGATCGAGCCAGCTACTACGCCGTCGACCTGCGAGACGATCCCGACACGTCGCTCGACCATGCCCGCGAGGACGTCGAGCCAGATCACACGCAGTCAGACCTCTTGATGACGAGCGAGTCCCAGACCGCGCCTCTCGTACAGCGATTCGCCTTTGAAAGTGAATGCCGACAAACGTTGGTGATGCGCCGCGATGACACGGCTCTTCTCTATGACGCGCATGAGAGGGCCTATGTGGAGATTCCGCCGCTACCCGTGACTGAAGCAAATCGTGTGGATGAGTTGGGTAGTCGCGAAGCCTTCTTTGCGCTGGCCGCCGGGGCGGGAGCCAAAGGCCTGGATGCCGTGGCTTTGGGCTTTATCGGCAGTGTGGCTCGCGCAGCGGCCTCAACTCAGGCTGGAAGCGGGCGGGTACTTGACGCGACGTCTCTCTATCGACAAATCGACTCGCTGTTGAAGTAAGGCGGCTTTCGGAGCTAGGCACCAAAGGGAGTTTGCATACCGTGACCAGTCAAAATTTCATTCAACAACCTGCAGGCGACATCTTCGATCGCAGTCGACTCAACGTTTTGCCCTTGAGCGAGCGCAATCACAAACTCGACCTGTCGTCGAAACGCAAGCTTGTTGAAGTCGAGGCAACAACTCCTGCTCTCAAAACCGTCGGCCACGCGATCGCACGGGCGAAGGAGCGCAATTCGTCCGTGATCTTAATGCTCGGCGGTCACGTGATCCGGTCAGGGGTTCAGGAGTATTTGATCGATCTGATGGAGCGCGGTCTCGTATCCGCAATCGCACTAAACGGTGCGGGATTGATTCACGACTACGAGTTTGCGTTGGTGGGGGCTACAACGGAAGATGTTGAAACCTATCTGAGCAATGGTCAGTTTGGCTTGTGGCGCGAAACGGGTGACATCAACGACGTCGCGATCGAAGCTGCGCGCCGAGGCCAAGGGCTCGGTTACACGGCGGGCCGCATCATTGAGGAAGGTGACTTCCCCCACAAGGCCTCAAGCATCCTTGCGGCTGGCTATCGCACAGGCGTACCGGTCACGATCCACGTCGGCATTGGCTACGACATTGTTTATGAGCACCCCAACTGCGACGGCGCTGCATGGGGCGCTGCGAGCTATCACGACTTTCTGCGTTTTGCCAAAGTAGTCGAGTCTCTTGAGGGCGGCGTTGTCGCAACCTTTGGATGTGCAGTCATGGCTCCCGAAGTTTTTCTCAAGTCACTCGCGATGGCGCGCAATGTGGCGCACAGCGAGGGCCGCACGATTGGCGATTTCGACTCCCTCGTCTGCGACCTCCTGAAGCTGCCCGAAGACACGAGTCTCGAGCCATCGACACAAGATCCGGCGTACTTCTTTCGCCCCTTTAAGACATTGCTTATCCGAGCGGTATCGGACGGTGGGCGCGGGCACTACGTGCGCGGCCATCACGGCACCACAATCCCAGAGTTGTGGACGCACATCTGCCAGTTCGTCGAAAGCTAAGGAGCACCGATCATGTCCAGCCTGATACAGAAGAACCCCAACGGATATCGCACCGTCTTGGTCACCGGCGGAGGTGGTTACGTGGGCAGTGCGCTTGTGCCCGAGCTACTCCGCAATGGATATAAGGTGAAAGTCGTTGATGTCTTCTGGTACGGACGCGAAGTACTAGCAGGCGTCGCGGATCATCCGAATCTGGAGTTGGTGACTCTCGACATTCGCAACGCAGCAAGAATGCGCGAGGAGTTGGTTGGCCAGGACGTAGTCATTCATCTCGCCTGCATTTCAAACGACCCGAGTTTTGACCTGGCTCCGGATTTGGGGACAAGCATCAATCGCGATGCCTTTTCGCCGTTGCTCGACGGCGCGATCGCGAGCGGTGTGCAGCGATTTGTCTATGCGAGCTCGTCGAGTATCTACGGCGTACAGCCCAAACCCAACGTCGTCGAAGAAACACCACCACTGCCCCTCACTGACTACTCAAAATTCAAACTCGAATGCGAACACACGCTTTTGGGACACCGCGAAGTCGGCGGGATGGAGCGCGTCATTGTGCGGCCAGCCACGGTTTGCGGCTATGCACCGCGGCTTCGCCTCGACGTCGTGGTCAACATCCTGACCGCTCACGCGTTGGTGAATCGGAAGATACGAATCTTCGGTGGCGCGCAGCTTCGTCCAAATATCCACGTCAAAGACATGGTGCGCGCCTATCTCGCATTGCTCGCAGCGCCTCGGGACAAGGTCGACTGTGAAGCCTTCAACGTGGGGTATCAGAATCTCAAGGTTGAAGAGATCGCAACGCTTGTGCGCGAAACCATCGGCGACACGTCAATCGAACTCGAATGCCTGCCCAGCGACGACAACCGCTCCTACCACATCAACTCGGACAAGATTCAGAAGACACTCGACTTCAGCCCGAAGCACAACGTGGAGGACGCGATTGCAAGTCTCGTCGAAGCCTTCGCGGACGGTCGTGTCACGAACCCGATGTCGGACACTCGCTACTACAACCTGAAGCGCATGCAGGAGATCGACGCGCAATGAATGCAAGCGTGACCAACACGATAAAGTTTGACTCTGAACTCTTGGGCTCGGCTCTTGATGAGGCGACCGGCGGCGGACCTGTTGTGATGCGGCCGTTGGCGGGTGGACGCAATAGTCGTGTCTACCGCGTCGAGGGTCTTGGGGGCGAAGCCTTCGTGGCGAAGATCTATCACCAGGCCGAATCAGCGGGTGGTGGAGTGGCTCGTTTGCACGAGGATCGAAAGCGCGACCGCCGGGGCTGTGAGTTTGCCGCGTTGCGGTTCTTGTTTGGCAACGGAATGCGAAGCGTCCCCGAGCCGATCGCCACGTATCCAGAGCTCGGCTTCTCGGTGATGAGACTTATTGAAGGACAGACACCTGCGGCGGATAGCATTACCGATCGTGACATTGATGCTCTTAGCTACTTCCTCGGACAAGTTGACTTTCTGAAACTTCGGCCCGCAGCCAGAGCATTGCCCGAGGCTTCCGAGGCAGGCTTCTCCCTGGGAGCAATTGCCGAAACAATTCGCAATCGAACCAGTCGCCTTGCGATGGTCGCTCGCGGAGCCCAAAGCGATACCGAACTTTCGCTGCGCGCCTTCATGGATGCCAGTTTTCGAAGTACCGCCGACCGGGTACTCGACCAAGCACAGACTCGGTTCGCTGGCCAAGGCCTCGATGTTCTCGCCGAGCTGGCGTTTGAAGACCGCACTCTCAGCCCGTCGGACTTCGGCTTTCACAATGCCTTGCGCCGACCCGACGGATCTCTCGCCTTTTTGGATTTCGAGCACTTCGGCTGGGATGACCCCGCGAAGGTGGTGTGTGATTTCTTGCTCCACCCTGCGATGACGATCTCGCATCGCCGTCGTCGCCGCTTTTTCGCGCGCGTACTTGACTCACAGCGAGACGCCGAGTTGCTGCGTTGGCGCGTCGAAACCTTGCTCCCGGTGTTCGCCATCAAGTGGTGCACGATTTTGTTGAACGAGTTCACCAAGGAGAGCAGCGAGCGACGCACCCATGCCTCGCACAATGCGTTCGACCTTGAGCGCGTGCAGTATGCGCAGCTTGCAAAAGCCAAGGTGATGCTCGAGACCGCAACCACCGCACAGGAGACGTTTCCGTATGCAGGATAATTCGCCGCGCTCAAATTCTTCGCTCGCGACGCCCAGACGAGTTGGCTGGCGCGGCCTCGCCACGCCTTTGGACGAGCGCAGCAAAGCACTGCGCGAATCGGTCATCGACATTCTCGGCGCAAGTCGTCGCGGGCATCTCGGTTCGACCTTTTCATTGATCGAGATCATTCGAGTCCTTTACGACGACATCTTGCAGATCGATCCAAGTCATCCGAATGCAGCAGATCGCGACCGCTTCATACTCAGCAAGGGGCACGGTTGTCTCGCGCTCTATGTATTGCTCGCCGACAAAGGCTTCTTCCCCCGCGAACGACTTGCGGAGTTCTGTGCCGATGGCGGGATGTTGGGTGGACATCCCGATCATCTCAAAGTGCCCGGCGTAGAAGCATCAACCGGAAGTCTCGGTCACGGGGCCTCGATTGGTGTTGGGATGGCGCTCCACGCCCAAAAGCGAGGGGCGAACCACCGCGTCTTCGTGGCGCTCGGCGATGGTGAATGCAACGAGGGCTCGGTTTGGGAAGCGGCGATGTGCGCGAGCAAGCACGGGCTCTCCAATCTCACGTTTATCGTCGACTACAACAAGTGCCAATCCTATGGCGCGACAATAGACGTACAGGATCTCGAGCCATTTGGAGACAAGTGGCGAAGCTTTGGTTGCGCGGTCCAGGAAGTGGATGGCCACAACCTCGACGCGCTGCGCGATGCCTTTACGGAGTCGTCCATAGGCGGTGACAGACCAAACACGGTCATTTGCCACACGGTAAAGGGCAAGGGGATTCCTGTCGCGGAGTTCAACGCCGCCTATCACCACAAGAGCCAGATTAGCGACGAAGATCTCGCTTCATATCGCAGCGCGTTGGGAGCCTACTAATGCGAAAGATGTGTCTCGACATGGTCTACGAGTTGGCCAAACAAGATGAACGCGTCCACTTCGTTGGTAGCGATCTTGGGCACGGCACCCTCGAAGACTTTCAGCAGGAATATCCCGACCGATTCTTCATGGAGGGCATCAGCGAGATGAACGTAGTGGGGCTCGCGGCTGGCCTCGCCATGGAAGGCTGCGTGCCTTACGTGAATACGATTGCGACATTTCTGACTCGACGCTGCTATGAGCAGGTCGCGATGGATGTATGCCACGGAAACTTGCCAGTTCGTTTGATCGGCAACGGCGGCGGTCTTGTTTACGCGCCTCTCGGCCCAACCCACGAAGCGATTGAAGACATTGCGATTATGCGCGCACTGCCGAACATGACCATTGTCGCGCCCGCTGATGCGGAAGAAATGCGTCAGTTCATGCGCGTGAGTGTCGAGCACCAGGGGCCCATCTATATCCGGCTCGCCAAGGGGTATGACCCCATTGTGACGAACCCGGATGCGGTCTTTGAGATCGGTAAGGCGGTGTCGATGCGAGAAGGCGGTGATGCGTTGCTCGTAACGACGGGCATTGGTCTTGGCATCTGTCTCGATGCCGCGGCATCGCTTGCGGCTCGCGGCGTTGAGGTTGGGATCCTTCACATGCCCACCATCAAACCTCTCGATGTTGCGACCTTGCGCAGCCGCTTTGAAGGCGTTCGAGCGATCGTGAGTGTTGAAGAGCACTCGATCATCGGCGGCCTTGGAAGTGCTGTGGCGGAGCTCATCGCTGAGACGGGCTTCGATATCCCGAAACAATTTCGCAGGCTGGGGCTGCCGGACGTCTATCCGGGTCAGTACGGCTCACAGGCATCCCAACTCGAGCACTTCGGACTTACCGCGACAGGCGTGGCGGAAACCGTCAGCGAACTCATTACGAAATCGACGACCCGATCCAGGGTATTTACCCAGCAACCCAAGGGAGGCACCAAATGGGAGAGCACCAGGCGATCATCACCCCCCTACACACGCGGACAACACGGGACTGCTTAGGACGCATGAACGACGACAAGATCGCGTGCATGCAAGTCGCACGCGAATATGGCGCCGACTATTGGGACGGTGACCGTCGCTACGGCTATGGGGGCTATCACTACGACGGGCGCTGGAAGCCTGTCGCAGAAACGTTGATTGAAAAGTACGCCCTTCCGCAAAGCGGTGCGCGCATTCTCGACATG
The DNA here is from genome assembly GCA_047619425.1 of Myxococcota bacterium. GTDB lineage: Bacteria > Myxococcota_A > UBA9160 > UBA9160 > UBA4427 > DUBZ01. Next base: position 34 of record JBLHOB010000008.1, on the reverse strand, counting down.
GGTTGCGGCAAGGGGCACCTCGCTTACGAACTTG
>JBLHOB010000007.1:0-20055 GCA_047619425.1 Myxococcota bacterium | reverse complement strand
GAGCAACACCGAAGCGGCACTTAGCTTCGGGGCGTTGTCATTGGTTGCTGGAGACCCAGAGCAAGCACTCGCGATGGGCAAACTCGCGATGGAAGGCGAGCCCGACAACCACCAGGGCTACATCCTAACAGGGCGCGCGCTTGAGAAGCTGAAGCGCGAACTCGAAGCCGAAGAGTTTTTCCTGAAAGCAGTTGAGCTCGAGACCCAGAGCTTCGACACCATTCTGACGTTGGCCGCCTATTATGCGCAATTGCCCGATGGACGCGTAAAGGCTGAGCCGTGGTTCTGGAAGGGCCTCGAAAGGTTTCCAAACTTCCGGGCGCGTACTGCGGTCGCGAAGTTTCTCGTTCAGGACCCCAACCGGGCAGATGAAGCAGAGGTCATGTTCAAAGAGGCCATCGCCTCGATGTCAGAGGGCGAGATTCGGGACGAGGGTTACACCAACCTCGCCCGATTCTACTTCCAGTACGACCGCCCCGAAGAAGCCGTTGCCATCTTGAGGCAAGCTGTCGATGTCGTCGAAGATCCGACAGACATGTACTTCATGCTCGCGACCTATTATCGGGTTTCTGGTGATGAGGCGGAAAGCGAATCGCTGATCCGCCAGGCAGCCGCGGTTAATGCATCGAACCCGGCTCCCTTCCTCGTACTTTCGTCGTTCTTGGGGGGCCGTGAGGATTTGGAGGGTGCGCTCGAAGCCGCAGAGCTCGCGAGGGCTGCAGATCCTGAGAATGTCGACGCTCAGTTGCGACGTGCTGAGATCTTGATCGACATGGGCTTCCGAGAGTCGACCGAAGAATACAAGTCGAAGCCAGATGCCAGTCTGAGTGCAATTGCTCAGTCCAACGCGAAGATCGCGGAGGGGCTCGCCCTTGTTGAAGTGATTCTGGCCGATGCTCCTTTCCACCCGCAAGGTGAGTTTGTGCGGGCCCGGGCATATCTCGCCAAGGGCGATTCGGACGCGGGCATTGCAGGCTTTCGAGCGGCGGCAGAAGGGCGCCCGGATTGGGCGGAAGCTCATTTCGCCCTCGGCTCGGCGCTGGCGTCGGTAAACGAGTCGAGTCTGGCTCGGGTTGAGATTGCGCGCGCTCTCGAACTCAATCCGGGAATGCATCAAGCGCGTCGCATTTTGGCGTCAATCCACCAGGCTCTCGGCGAACACGAATACGCGATCGAGCAGGGCAATCGGTTCTTGAAGGTACGCCCCGACAACAATGAAATGCGGGTGTTGGTCGCACAGAGCCTGATCCGCCTGGGCAAGCGCGATGACGCTTTGCGCGAATTGAACAAGGTGCCGGTGGATCAACGAGATGATGGCGTGAACTTCGCCCTCGGCCGTGTACACGCAAATCTCGGCAAGGTGAAAGAGGCACGCGAGTATTTGATGCTGGTCCTCGCATCGTCAAAGCACAATCAAAAGGTCTTGCGGACCCTCTTCAAAATCGACCGCGACAATGAGGCGAACTTCGCCGAGACGCGGGAACTGATTGTGGCTGCTGTGGAAGCGATGCCCGATGACGGCGACCTCGCCCAGCTTCACGGCATGGTGATGTTCACGGACGGCAACCTCGAAGCGGCAGAGGAGGGGTTCGTGCGCGCAACGGAGTTGAACCCCGACGACATCGAGGCCCATCAGCAGCTGGCACGTTTCTACTCGCTGACGGGTCGCGCTGACGAGACCATCGCGACCTACGAGCGCGCAGTCAAACGACAGCCGACGTCAGACAAACTCCACCACTTCCTGGCGCTCTTGTACGAATCCCAGGGAGAGATCGACAAAGCTGTGGCCGCCTATGAGAATGCGATCAAGTACAACGACAACCATGCCTTCGCAAAGAACAACCTGGCCTACCTCCTCGCAGATTCGGGCCGAGATCTCGATCGCGCCCTCGACCTCGCGCAGGATGCCAAGGCATTGCTTCCCAACGACGCCAATGCCGCAGACACCCTCGGCTGGGTGCTCTTCAAGCGCGGCGTGAGTGGGGCAGCAGTGGGTTATCTGAAGGAGTCGGTGCAAACCGCGAACGAGGACGATCCGGGGCTCGGGGTCATGCGTCATCACCTCGCCCAGGCCTACGAGGCCGATGGCAATGCGGTCGGCGCGACTGAGGTTCTCAAGAGTGCAATCGAGGATCTCGAACGACAACAGAGCGTCGAGCGCTCGCAAGGACGTGATCCACAATCACCTCCCTGGGAGAGCGATGTTCGCGGCATGCTCGAGCGCCTGACGGCGAGCTGATCAACGCAAGGACAAGGCGGTTTACTCGCCTTACTTCGCCGGCAATTCTGGGCCCGCCCGATCTCACGATCCGGGCGGGCCTTTTGCTGTCGAGCGGAATCTTGCAGCATTGTTGCAAGAAGGGGCTCATAGACCGGCAACTAGTCGGAAACATTACGAATTGTCTTCTATCCCCCCCGCCATTTTCCCCGCAGAACGTCAAGGTAGTGGGCGCGACCGCCGATAGATTGACCGCTTCGTTGCGCGAGTTTCGCACGTATTGTGCGCGCGCAATCGGGGCAGAGTAACGGTCGTGATGGTCGCCTCAAAGGCGACGAGTGGATTGTGGAGGATTCGATGAGACTTCGGTCGCTTCTATTGGTTGCCTTGCTGACAGGGATGCACAGTGGTGCTGTGTCGGCAGAGACAGAGCCCCCGGTGCTTGACACCGAAATGATTGAGCAGTTGACGGATGAAGTTGTCCCGGCTGAACTCGCTGCTGTCGAGCCCGATGTAGGTGAGGTGGAAGCCCTCGATGCACCGACCGCCGACGTGGACGTCTTGGCCGAAGAGTCAGCAGACTCGGAAGAAGACTTCTGGTCCGACGACGAAGCGACTGACGAGACCGCGCAGGCCTCCGACGAGACCATGACCGACGACGTGGGGACTGACGTCGCTCGGGAAGATCTAGAAGAGCCTTCCGCCGCCGACGAAATGTCTGAAGCAGCAATGGAAGAAGAAGTTACTGCGACCGAACCGGTCGCGATCGAAGGCTCGGCGATCGTTGTCAACGGCGTCACGCTTGGCCCCGTTGGCGTCGACTCCGAAGGACGAGTCGGTCGCATTCACACAATTGCAAGCGGTGACACTCTTTGGGATGTCTCTCACGCATACCTCGGTACCGCATGGGTATGGCCGTCTGTTTGGAACGACAACAGCGCAATTCAGAACCCGCACTTGATTGAACCGGGCAATCGCCTTTGGATTTCGTCGACCGAAATTCGCGCGATCACCGAAGCAGAAGCCGACGAATATCTCGCAAGCGCCGAGGCCCCGGGAGAACCGTGGGTCGAGGAAGTTGCCCTCGAGATACCCGCCGACATGGACCCCGAGATTGTCGAAGAAATGCCCGTTGCAGACGATCAGTTTGAAGTGCTCGTCGCGATGGAAGAGCTTCCCGTTGTCATGCCCGACGACTCCGAACGCAGCGACGAGACCGGCCGCGTGGTTCGTGTCGCGTCACGCGAGAACATGGGCTTTGTAAGTGACGCGCAGCTCGAAGCATCCACCACGATTTTGGGTAGCCCGTCCGATCGCAAGCACCTCTCGATGCTCGATATTATCTATTTGGGTCTGGGCGAAGGGGAAGTTGAAATCGGCGATCAGTTCACGTTCTTCCGCAATCTTACGGACGTGCGTTCCCCCTCGAACAACCAACTGCTCGGCTATCACGTCGATGTGCTCGGATGGGCTGAAGTGATCGAGGTGACCGGTGAGACCTGTGTTGCCGTCATCCAAGTCTCACTCGATGGCGCAATGAAGGGCGACCGAGTGATGCCGCGCTACCAGCCGCCGACGGACATCAGGGTCAAGTACCCCCGCGAAGCGATTGACGGCGAAATCGCATTCCTACCGGCCAACCGCACGCTGATGGGAACCACGGATTACGTATTCCTTGACGTGGGCGTCATGCAGGGCGTTGAAATCGGTACCGACCTCGAAGTCTATGATGGCGGCGGACTCGTGATGGACCACAGCCGGAAGAAGAAGCTGCGGACTCCGGATCGGGTAATTGCTGACCTCATTGTAGTCACCGTGCAGGAAGAAACTGCTGTTGCCTACATTGCGCACGCGCGCCGTGAACTTGCGGTTGGCGATACGATTCGCGGAGCCACTCGGGACTTCCCGGGAGCGTTCTAGAAAAGTTCTGTTTTGCCATTCTGACGTTGGGCTGTAGGCCTGGCAGACGGGTTGCGCTAAATAGGAACTCCCCGGTCCTGGGGAGTTCCTTTTTTGTTTCGACGAACCGCAAGCAATTCCGACGACCGTTCTTGCAACGAAACCAGCGACCGAGCCAGCGAAGATCCATTCGCGTTCTTGGTACCCAATCACAGCGACGATGCCCATCGGACGCGGCTTCGGAGCTGGTTGCAGTTGCAAGCCACTCTCGCGTTCGAGCCCGAACACGCCATCGCTTGCCTGCGACGCACCGCAAACCCGGTCGATGCGCTCAAAATCTGCGGTCGCAGCCGAGTGCTCAGCAACGCGGGGCTCGAGATCGCGGAGCGTCAACTCGCCGAACGTGGGTTCGGGGCGATGCCAATTACATCTCCTCTCTATCCGGCGCCATTGGCCGCGATTTCGGACGCGCCGCCGGTGTTGTTGGTCGCCGGCGAGCCTCGACAATTGTCCGGCCAACTCGTCGCCATTGTCGGCGCTCGGGCGGCCACCGTCTACGGGCTCTCATTGGCTTACGCCCTTGGCGCGCGCTTGGCACAGGTCGGTGTCACAGTTGTCTCCGGTCTTGCTCGGGGCATTGATGCTGCAGCGCACCGCGGTGCGCTCGAAGCCGGGGGGCAGACCATTGCAGTCCAAGCCTGCGGGCCCGACCGTGTCTATCCGGCCGAACATCGCGGGCTCGCCGAGCAGGTGAAGCAGAACGGGGCTCTCATCACAGAACTACCCGTTGGGACTCCACCGCGGGCTCCGAATTTCCCTTTGCGCAATCGCATCATCAGTGGCCTGTGTGCTTGCATCGTTGTCGTCGAGGCCCGCGAGCGCAGCGGGTCGTTGATCACGGCTCGACACGCTCTGGATCAAGGTCGGGATGTCATGGCATTTCCGGGCGCGGTGACCTCGCCGACCAGCTTGGGGCCGAACCGATTGATTCGAGATGGGGCCATCCCAATTCTCGATGTTGACGATGTGATTGAAAACCTTGGTATTGAGGTGGAGTCGTCCGACGTTACGGCGCCGCAGGCACTCGACGGAAATGGGATGCATCGAAGCGCGCGATTGCCGGCAGCGGCTTCCGCGGCACCGGAACTCGGGAAAGCGGGCAAGATGATCCTCGAGAGCCTCGACGCGGGGCCGGTCTCTCGCGACGAACTCGGTCGCCGCGTCGGGATCGACCCCCGACAGCTGGATCTCGATTTGATGAATCTCGAGCTCCACGGGCGTGTTGTCCGGGACCGAGACGGGCGAATGACCAAGGTGCCCCTGCGCACTCGCTCATCGCGCCGAGGTGCCAAGTGAGGCTTTGCGTGCTCTGGGCTATGTTGCGGCCGCGGGTTCTTCTTCGAAGTCCGCCGTAATTCCCCCCGAACAGTGACAAGACCATGATGGAGACCGAGTTGACTGACTCGATCCGAACAGCTGGCGTGAAGGCCGTGAATTTCTCTGGGGCGCAAGTCCTCGTCGTTGGGGCAGGGCTTGCCGGGTGCGAGGCGGCGTGGCAAATCGCCCAGCGTGGCGGTGCCGTCACCCTGGTCGAGATGAAGCCCGAGCAGATGTCGCCGGCTCATCAGTCGACGGATATGGCGGAGTTGGTCTGCAGCAACTCTCTGCGCGGGGCCAGCATCACGAATGCGGTCGGCTTGTTGAAAGAGGAGATGCGCGGCCTGGATTCGCTCACCATTCGGGCGGCGGATGCAACGGCCGTTGCGGCCGGGCGAGCGTTGGCGGTTGATCGTCATGCCTTTTCCAAGTTCATCACCGAGGCGATCGAAGGCCATCCCAACATCGAAGTCGAACACCGAGTGATTGAAAAAATTCCCGAGGACGAGAACGTCGTACTCGCGACTGGGCCGCTAACGGCCTCTGCCTTGGCCGCAGACCTTCAGCAGCTTCTCGGGGATGAATCCCTGTACTTCTACGACGCCATCGCCCCCACGGTCTACGCCGACTCGATCGACATGTCGATCGCATTTCGGGCATCGCGCTATGAAGAGGGGGAGGGCGACTACATCAACTTGCCCCTTGAACGCGACGACTATGAAAACTTCGTGTCGGCTCTCGTTCGGGCCGAGTCAGTGCCCCTGCATTCGTTCGAGGCCGCTCTCTATTTTGAGGGGTGTCTGCCGATCGAAGAGATGGCGCGAAGGGGCCCTAAGACCCTGGCATTTGGGCCCATGAAGCCGGTGGGGCTAGTCGACCCGCGTACCGGTCGCCGGCCGTATGCGGTCGCGCAGCTGCGTCATGAAGACAGCGAGGGGGTGCTGTTTAATCTAGTCGGTTTTCAGACCAAGCTTCGAATCTCAGACCAGAAGACCATTTTGCGCAGCCTACCCGGCATGAAAGATGCCGTCTTTGCTCGCATGGGTACGGTGCATCGCAACACCTACGTCAATGCACCCAGGCAGCTCTCGGCAGCCCTCGAAGTGAATGTACGACCAGGGCTCTTCCTGGCCGGACAAATGGCAGGGGTGGAGGGCTACGTCGAATCGGCCGCGTTGGGTTGGGTCGCGGGCATCGCGGCGGGATGCCGTGCCAGCGGCAACGCGTTTCTTGCTCCACCAATCGAGACCGCTCACGGCGCACTGCTCAATCACCTGAACAACGGCAACCCAAATAACTTTCAACCGATGAACGTAAACTTCGGCTTGTTTGCTCCACTGCCCGACAACGGGGTGCGGAGCATCTCCGGCAAGAAAAAGAAGATTCCGCGCGCGGAAAAATCGGAAATGATGGCGAAGCGCGCCCTCGACGCGATCGCTGGCTATGTGGGCGGTGCCCAAGACGAGGTCGCATGACAAGTTTTGCCCAGGCCCTTGAAAAGTACCGCGTTCATCTCGGCGTCGAGCGCAACTTGTCCCCCAATACGGTGCGGGCGTACATCGCCGACGTTCGGCAATTCGAGCGATTTCTTGCGCCGGCTTCGAAAGGGAAAAAAGAGGCTGCGGGCGTAGCGCTGCCGGCTGTGACGTCTCGACACGTTCGCAGTTGGTTGGCAGCGTTGCACGATTCAAATCGTCCGAGCACCCAAGGGCGCAAGCTCGCGTCGATTCGCTCCTTCTTTCAGTTCCTCGTGCACGAAGAAGTCGTGTCGTGCGACCCAACCGAAGGGCTGCCGATGCCGAAGACTCCCCGGCGACCGCCGCGGCCTTTGGCGGTAGACGATTGCTATGCCTTGATGAAGGAGTCGCCGGCAATACGAGCCAGGGGCAAGGGGCTCTCTGCCGAGCAGCAACGCGTGCAAGACGAGCACGCCGCGCTGTGCGAGTTGCGCGATACGGCACTCGTCGAGTTTCTCTATGGCACGGGCATCCGCGTCGGTGAACTTGTCGCCCTCGACGTGCGAGACCTCGATCTCGCCAGCGGCCAAGTGCGTGTGCTCGGCAAGGGTCGCAAGGAGCGTGTGGTTCCGATTCCTAAGCAGGCCGCAACCGTGCTCGGGCAATGGATTCAGGCGCGCAGTCGGCCGGGAGTCCTGGGCGAACCCCTGTTTAATACGCTGCCCAATCCCGCGCGGGCGAGTAGGGCGAAGAAACAGACCGATGCAGCGGCAGGTCCGGCCAAGGCACTCGTAAAGCGACTTGGCGACCGAGACATTCGGCGCATTTTGAGTGCTCGGGCCAAGGCGGCGGGAATCGCCGATCGCGTCCATCCCCATCGTCTGCGGCACAGCTATGCCACGCATCTCCTCGACATGGGCGCCGATCTGCGGGAGATTCAGGAGCTTCTCGGCCATACGTCTCTCTCGACCACACAGAAGTACACTGCGGTTTCGGTGGAGCAGCTTCGCCGGGTCTACGACGAGGCGCATCCGAGGTCGGGCGTGAGCCGGACGAGCAAGAGGCAATAATCACAGCATCTTTTGTGCGGCCCACGGTCGCGCAACCAGTGAGTTGAAAGGAATGGAACGGGCATGATACCAGGGGAACAAGTTCGATCGACCACCGTGCTTGCGGTCGCTAAGGACGGTGTCATCGCGATGGCGGCCGACGGGCAGGTGACGGTCGGCAATACCGTGATGAAAATCGGCGCGGAGAAAGTGCGCACGATCGCCAAAGGGCGCGCCGTTGTCGGTTTCGCCGGTGGTGCCGCGGATGCGCTCACGCTGCTCGAGCGACTCGAGGCCAAATTTGAAACCCATCCCGGCAACGTCCGCCGCGCCGCGGTCGAGTTGGCGCGGGATTGGCGTACCGACCGCATGCTTCGAAAGCTGGAGGCACTCATCTTGATTGGCGACGTAAATGGCCTGCTGGTCGTTTCGGGCAACGGCGATGTCATCGAGCCTGACGACGGGATTGCGGCGATTGGTTCCGGCGGTTCTTTCGCACTTTCGGCCGCGCGTGCCTTGGCGCGCCACACCGATATGTTGCCAGCCGAGATCGCCACCGAGGCCCTGAAAATCGCAGCCGAGATTTGCATTTACACCAATGATAATATCAAGGTCGTTTCGCTACCCGAGTAGCGGCACGCGGATCGCTGGCGCATCGATTCGGAAGTTTTCGTTAAAGACAAAGCCAACCCGAATCCAACCCCCAATCGCAGTGAGTATCCCGAAGTCATGAGTACACCCAAAAGTTTTACGCCCCGTGAGATTGTGTCCGAGCTCGACCGCTACATCGTCGGTCAGCGTGAGGCGAAGCGCGCTGTTGCAATTGCCCTGCGCAATCGCTGGCGACGGCAGCAGGTCCCCGAGGAGTTGCGCGACGAGATCGCGCCGAAAAATATCATCATGATCGGGCCGACGGGGGTGGGCAAGACGGAGATCGCTCGGCGTTTGGCCAAGCTTTCTCAGGCGCCGTTCATCAAGGTCGAGGCTTCAAAGTTCACTGAGGTGGGGTATGTCGGTCGGGACGTGGAGTCGATCATTCGCGATCTGACCGAACTCGCCGTGGTGATGATCTCGGACGAAGAGCAGCTCGCGGTGCGCAGTAAAGCCGAAGAACTCGCCGAAGAGCGAGTTCTCGATGCTCTTTTGCCACCCGCTCCCGCGCCGATTCAAGGACCTCACTCGGTCGACGAGATGGCTCGCACCGAAAACCAGGAGTCGCGTGAGAAGCTGCGCAAATTGCTGCGTCTCGGTGAACTCGACAACCGCGAGATTCAAGTCGAACTGCGGGACGAAGGCGGCGGGCCAGCGCTTTCGATTATGGGGCCCCAGGGTGTCGAAGAGATGGGCGTGCAGTTTCGCAACATGCTCGGCGGCATGATGCCCAAGCGCACCAAACAGCGGCGCATGAAGGTGGCCGACGCAGTAAAAGCGTTCGCCAATGAAGAGGCTCTTGGGCTCGTGGACATGGACCGAGTGCGCGAGCTCGCGGTTGAGCGCGTCGAACAATCGGGCATCGTGTTTATCGACGAGATTGACAAAGTTGCGACGAGCTCGTCGGCTGGCCGGGGGCCGGACGTGTCGCGTGAAGGTGTGCAGCGTGACCTCCTCCCGATCGTTGAGGGCTCGACGGTTCAAACCAAGCAGGGGCCAGTGCGCACCGACCACATCTTGTTCGTAGCCGCCGGGGCGTTTCACTTCGCGAAACCCTCGGATCTTATCCCCGAGTTGCAGGGACGCTTTCCGATTCGGGTTGAGCTCTCAAGCCTCGGTCGAGACGATCTTGTGCAGATTCTGACCGAACCCGAGAACTCATTGATCCGCCAATACGCCGAGCTGTTAAAGACCGAGAACATCACCCTCGAGTTCAAGGCCGAAGGGATTGATGCCGTCGCGGATATCGCGGCATCGGTAAACGAGCGCAGCGCGGACATCGGCGCGCGGCGTCTGCACACCGTAATGGAAAAACTGTTGGACGAGCTGAGCTTTGATGCTCCGGACATGGCCGCGACGACAATCGTCGTCGATCGCAAGATGGTTGAAGACCGATTGGGCGATTTGGTCGAGGATCAGAATCTTTCGCAGTACATTCTCTAGCGGCAGCGCGACGCACGAAAAGCTGTGGCTTGCGCGGTGGCCCGGTTTTTTGAGCCGTCGGGTTGGGAACGTGAAGTGTGAGGATGGGGGATTGAATGGACGCGACGTCACGAGTGCTAGTGGTCGACGATGAAGGATTTTTTCGTGAAGCGATTGGCGAAATTCTCGGCGGCGACGATTGGCAATGCACGATGTGTCCCGACGGTGAGTCGGCCGTCGAGTTGGCGCAGACCCAGACGTTCGCGGTAGCAGTCCTCGACATTCGACTGCCCGGAATCGATGGCATCGAAGTTTTGCGGCAACTTCGCAGCACCCAGCCGCAAATGCGTTTCGTCATGCTCTCGGCTTCGACCGATCAAGAGCTTGTACTCGAAGCGCTGCGTCTGGGCGCGAGTGAGTATCTCGCAAAGCCTCTGCACGATGAAGAACTTGTGCTCGCTGTCCGCCGTGCGGCGGAGGCCCATCACATTTCCAACTCCTGGAGCGGCCTGCGAACACGCCTCGATTTGCTCGTCGAGGGGATGGAAGGCTTGAGTCACGGCCTTTCCCGAGCCGAGCCCGGGGAGGCACCGCAGAAACTCTACGACGCAACCGTGCGTGCCGTCGCTCAGGCATTGCAGGCTGAGAAAACGTCCTTGATGTTGCTCAACGAAGATGGAGATTGCCTCGATGTCGTCGCGGTGCTGGGCCGAGACGTTGAGCCCGGGCAGATGGACTCGGTGCGCGTTGGCCACGGGATCGCGGGTCGCGCGCTCGAAGACTTAGCTCCTCAGGTCGTGACCGACATTCGCGGGGAAAGCCACTTTGCTGCAGACCTCGCACCTGATCGCTATGCGTCGGATTCGTTCGCGGTTGCGCCGATTCAATTCGGCGGCAAAGCGTTGGGAGTGATCTGTGCGACGGACCGCCGCAATGAGGGCGTTTTTGATCACGAAGATCTTTTGCTCCTGCGGTTGATTGCGATTCTGGTGGCCGGGCGACTCTCGGAAGATGAACCCCTTGAGCTCGAAACTCCTGCCGCCCTTGAGCTCGATCCCGAAATTTCTGCCGGCGAACTCATGCCGCTGGACCTCGCTCAGGATTTGGCCGAGGCGGCGGGTATTGTCGGTGATGCCAGCGACCGCGATGCCGAGCTGGCTCGCAAAATTTGCGATGCGATGGTGAACGAAATTGACCCGGAGAGTGTGCTGCGCGAGTCGCTGCGCTCGATTGAAAACACCCTCGGCGCCGACCCGGTTGCCTTGTATCTGTTCGATCGTGATCGTGGTGACCTGCGGATGGAGTCGGATGCGAGTCGCGGGCTGCGGCTCGATCGCGAACGACTCCCCCAGGACGTTGGGCTGACGGGGAGCGTGATGCAGCGAGGGCAGTTGATCGCCGTCTCCGACCCCGAAGCCGACACACGATTTATCACCGCAGTCGATACCGCGAGCGACGGCAAGCCCGGGCCGCTGCTGTGCGTGCCAGTGCAACTAAGAGGCAAGACGGTGGGGCTGTGTCGGATTCATCTGGCGCCGGGTGCCAGCGTTTCGGCACGTACGGGCGAAGTGCTCGCCGCAGTGCTTTCAGCGGCGGTTCGCAACGTGCTTCTGTACCGTAGCCTGCTTGAAAGCATCGATGAGGTCGCGACAGCACGTCGCGAGTCACGGGCTTAGGCGAGGCAAGGACGTCACCGAAGCGATTTGTTTGGCAAATCGCACCCGGATCTTCTTCCGAGACATTCTCGATACGGCCGACAGGGCCAAGACGAAAGTCCAGAGCGACAACTCGAACTGAAAGCGCGGCGCACCGCTGGCGCGCAGAGAGCAACTGATGGAAAAGCTGGTCGACAAAGCAAAGGTCTTGATCGAAGCGCTGCCCTACATGCAGCGGTTCATAGGCAAGACCATCGTGATTAAATACGGTGGCCACGCAATGACAGATGTTGCGCTGCGTCGCTCGTTCGCGACGGACGTCGTGTTGCTCAAACACATCGGCGTAAATCCGGTCATCGTTCACGGCGGGGGGCCGCAGATTCAGAGCATGCTCAAGCGACTCGGCAAAGAAAGCACCTTTGTCGGCGGGTTGCGCGTCACCGACGACGAGACCATGGAAGTGGTGGAGATGGTGCTCGGCGGTACGGTCAATCGAGAGATCGTCGAGTTGGTACAACAGGCCGGCGGCTCTGCTGTTGGGCTCACCGGTAGCGACGGCGCCATGCTGCGAGTTCGCGAAAAGATCGTAGACGGCAAGAGTCTCGGTCGGGTGGGCGAAGTCATCGAGGTCGACTCGCGGGTCATCGAAGCCGTGGCCAATGCGAACTTCGTCCCCGTAGTCGCGCCCATCGGTGCAGACGGAACAGGGCTGACTCACAACGTAAACGCCGATGAGGCCGCCGGTGCGATCGCCGGGGCGCTGCGCGCAGAGAAGTTGATCCTGCTCACCGATGTCGACGGAGTCAAGGACGCGAACGGTGAGCGCATTAGCCAACTCTCGATTGAGGAAGTGCGCAAGCAGATCGAAGAGGGCGTGATCAAGGATGGCATGATCCCGAAAGTTCAGTGCTGTACCGCGGCATTGGCCAAAGGTGTATCGCGCACCCACATCGTCGACGGCCGCGTGCTTCACGCAGTGCTGCTCGAAATTTTCACCGACGACGCTGGTGTCGGAACCCTGTTGGTTCCGTAGTCCAGCAGCGCATTCCACACAGTGCACCCAAAGCGCGTTAGAAGGACCCATGACCAATCTCGAAAAAAAACATCCGCGAAGTTTCATTTCGGTTGCCGACTGGAGTGGCGGTGAGCTGCTCGAGCTACTCGAGCGCGCACAGCACTTGAAGGCATTGCACCGCAAGGGCGAGTCGACCCAGTCCTTGCAGGGTCGAACCCTTGCGATGTACTTCGAGAAGCCTTCGTTGCGCACCCACGTCACCTTTGAAGCCGGAATTAGTCAGCTTGGCGGCCACGCAATTTTGTTGCGGCCCGAGCAGGTTGGGATCGGCACGCGCGAAACGGCACAAGATGTTGCGCGAGCGCTTTCGCGCTGGGTGCACGGGATCATGGCCCGCACCTTCAGCCACAATCTCGTGGAGCAGTTGGCCCAAGAGGCCAGTATTCCCGTGATCAACGGCTTGACGGACTACCTCCACCCTTGTCAGGCGATGGCCGATTTGCAGACGATGGCCGAAAAGAAAGACCCGCGACAGTCGACGCTTGCCTACCTCGGCGACGGCAATAACGTTGCGAATTCGCTCGTGCTTTTAGGTGCGGTTCTGGGCTTTCGCGTCCAACTCGCCACCCCGGAGAGCCACGCGATCTCTCCCCGCGTTCGTCGGCAGGCCGAGGAGTTGGCAAAGGCAAGCGGCGGCGAGTTGATGTGGACCGAAGACGCCGTAGAGGCGGTTAAGGGCGCGGACTTCGTCTATACCGATACGTGGACGAGTATGGGGCAAGAAGACGAAGCGGCCCTGCGAAGGACCATTTTCGCGCCCTATCAAGTGAACGCCGAGTTGCTTGAACATTGTCCGGACGCGTGGGTTATGCATTGCATGCCCGCGCATCGTGGTGAGGAAATTACCGATGACGTGCTCGATGGCGAGAGAAGCCTCGTCTACGACCAGGCCGAGAACCGACTGCACGCTCAGAAGGCGATTCTTGAACGCGTAATGGCTTGAGAGGGCTGGGCTGAGGCCCGAATCGTTCTCTATTTCCATCCGAGCCCACACCCGAGCCGCATTGCGGCATTCGCCGAGCCAGAGCACTCACGTTGCAATTCGCTCGCTGTGCTCCGACGGCGGGCACCTGTCGCTGCGAATCGCTGGATCGAAGGGCTGAGCCTCGCCGCGAAATTCATTTTGCCGGGAAAATCACCTGCAGACTGGAATTGCGCCTGACGAGTTCGAGTGGCTTTCCGGATGCACATGTGTGGGGTGGGGGCACACGTGTTTGCTCATCTTTTGCCGGGGGCGCACCGATGTAGGCCCGTGGAGCCGGGCGAAGGCTCGGACATCCGGGAGAGGGGCGGATGCTCGAAATCGAGGTGTCGGAAGAGGATCTGTCGCGGGTGCCGCGTCTTGCATCCGATTGCGATTCCACCGCCTTTGATCTATCGCCAGCGGAGGGGTTCTTGCTCTCAAGAATCGACGGACAGACCTCGTGGAAGTTATTGCGAGAGATCGGCGGCATCATGACCGCTGCGGAAGTCGACGTTTGCGTTGAAGAGTGGCTCGGCCGTGGGCTGATCGACATCGACGGTAGGGCCCCCCGCGTCAAGCGCCGCGAGCGAGCGATCCCCGAACCTTCGGCGAGCTGGGTGAGTACGCCGATCGGACAGGTTGACAAGTCCCTCGTCGATACGACCCTCGAGCTCAGCGAAGCCGTGCAACTCGAGATCCTTGAGTTCGAAGCAAAGCTCGAGCTTGAGCTCGACTATTTCGCATTGCTCGGCGTCAACACAGCATCAGACGCGCGTGAAATCAAGCGAGCCTATTTCAAGCTGTCGAAGAAGTTCCACCCCGACCGCTACTTCCGAAAAAACGTTGGTCCCTACGGCGACAAGCTTCACTGCATCTTTAAACGCGTTTCGGAAAGCTACGAACTGCTCAGCGACCCTGTGAGTCGCAAAGAGATCGAGTCAAACTTACCTCGAGTTCGCACGGTAGAGGCATGTACGAGTGAGGCCGTCGATACGACGGGAGCGTCTTCGAAGCAAAGCGCTGCGCCGGTCAAGGCTCTCAGTCCGATCGAGCGTCTGCGACAGCGCATGCCGTTCCGTGTGCCCGACACCGTACGCGAGGAAAAGACTGCGAAGGGAGCCGAACTCTTCAAGGCAGCCGAGCTTTCCGAGAAGATGGGGCGCCTTAGTGAGGCCGCAGCAAATATGCGACTCGCGGTGGCGTTTGATCCCTTCAACAAAGGATTTAAACGCAAGCTGGCCGAGTACCAGGGCCGCATGTCGTGTGAGCGGGTCGAAGAGCTGCTTGCTAGCGGTAGCGGCGCTCTCGGCGAAAATGAGCAACGCGACGCCCGGCGCATGGCCGAAGAGATCTTGCTGTACCGCCCCGACGACGCGGCGACGATGGATCTCGCATCGCGGGTCTACCTCGAGATCGAAGATGTCGAACGAGCTGAAGAATATTGCGAGCGCTCCATTGAACTCGCTCCGAAAGTTGGCGCTTATCGCCGAACAAGGGCGTTGGTGTTTCGAATGCGAGGCAACAAAGGGCACGCCGTGTCCGAGTTGCAAAAGGCGCTCGATCTAGATTCGGGTGATGACGAAGCGCGTGAGTTGTTGGAAGCATTGCGTATTAAGCCGCGCCGAGCGTAGGCGAACGGAGGACGATATGGGGCGTGTAATAGGGATCGATCTGGGCACGACGAATTCGTGTGTCTCGGTGGTGGACAACGGCCAGCCGACCGTCGTGCCAAACACTGGTGGCTACAAGACAACGCCGTCGATGTTTGCCATCTCACAGGACGGCAAGCGACTCGTTGGCCATCTGGCCAAGCGCCAGGCGATCACGAATTCGAAGGACACGGTTTTCGCTTCGAAGCGCTTGATCGGTCGCCGTTTCGACTCTGCAGAAGTGCAACGTTCGATCGATCTGTGCCCGTACGAAATCACCCGTGGCCCGAACGACGACCCGCGGATCAAGATCGGCAATAAGACATTCACGTGTCCCGAAATTGCCGGCATCATCTTGCGCGAGATGAAGCGCGTCGCGGAAGAGTATCTAGGAGAGCCGGTGCAGGAAGCCGTGATCACGGTGCCCGCCTACTTCAACGACACCCAGCGACAGAGCACCAAGGACGCGGGCAAGATCGCGGGCCTCGAAGTGCTGCGTATTATCAACGAGCCGACGGCCGCAGCGCTTGCCTATGGCATGGGACGTCAAGAAGACGAGAAGATTGCCGTTTATGATCTCGGTGGCGGTACCTTCGATATTTCAATTCTTGAAATGTCCGATGGTGTTGTCGAGGTTCTTTCGACTGCTGGCAATACATTCCTCGGTGGCGAGGACTTCGATCGTCGCATTGTGGCGCATCTGGTCGAATGGTTTCAGCAGAACGAAGGCATCGACCTTCGCTCCGACACGATGGCATTGCAGCGACTGAAGGACGCAGCCGAGAAGGCGAAATGCGACCTCTCGATTCGCGAGAGCACGGAGATCAACCTTCCGTTTATCGCAAGCGACGCTCAGGGGCCGCGGCATCTCAACTACGAACTCGATCGCGCGACTCTCGAAGGCCTAGTCGATGACATTGTGCGCGGCACGCTAAAGAGTGTCGAGCAATGTGTGCAGGACGCAGGACTCGGAGCGACGGACATTGACCAAATCGTCTTGGTCGGCGGCCAAACTCGAATGCCTCTCGTGCAAAACGCAGTCGCAGAGTTCTTCGGCAAGCGACCCCACAAGGGCGTGAACCCCGACGAAGTCGTGGCGCTTGGCGCGGCGATTCAGGCCTCCTCGCTGGTTGAGGTAGAGGACAACGTGCTGTTGCTTGACGTGACGCCGCTGTCCCTCGGTATCGGAACCTTTGGCGGACACTTCGCGCGCTTGATCGATCGCAACACCACGGTGCCGGTTAGCAAGGCGCACATCTTTACGACGACGCGAGATGATCAGTCGGCCGTGAAGATCCGAGTGCTGCAGGGCGAGAGCGACATTGCGCTCGAAAATGATTTGCTCGGCGAGTTCGTACTCTCGGGCATTCGTCCCGCGTCCAAGGGCGAGCCGGAGATCGAAGTGAGCTTTGACATCGACTCGAACGGCATCGTCAGCGCTTCGGCGCGCGACATGGCGACGGGCAAAGAGCAGTCTATTACGGTGAATGCGACAGGCACGCTCTCGGACGACGAGATCAGCCAGATCATCGAAGAGAACGAACTCTACGAGGTCGAGCTGAAGGGATAGTCGACGACCCATGGCCGACGAAGTACAAACCGAAGCAACAAAAGCCGCCGAAGTAGCCAGTCTCTTGCAAAAGGGACTCGACGCCTACGGAGAGGACAACATCTCTCAAGCCATGATTGCTTGGCGAGAGGTGATGAAGCTCGATCCTGGCAACGTTGAGGCACTCGACTTCCTCAATACGGCGGACCGTCGAGCCACCCCACGTCCTGAAAATGATGTCGGGAACCGTTCAGCGGCCGTTCAGCTCGATGTCGTCGCGGAAGCGCGTCGCTTGATGGTGGGTGGACAGTTCGAGGAGTCGTTTGAGTTGTTGCATCGCGCGGCAGAGGCGAGCCCGTTCTCTCTCGAACTCGAAGCGACGATCGAGCTTGTACGCAGCAATCTCTTTGCCTCTTATCGCAAGGCGATTGGCGATTTGACTGGTGTGCTCACACTGGCCGCAGACCGTGAGGAGATTGCGAAGTACAACCTGCCGTCGGATGCGGGCTTTCTGCTCTCCTTAGTCGACGGGGTTACGGATCTCGAAAATATGATGACGGTGTCGGGCATGGATTCGTTCGAGGCACTGCGCTTGACCCGGAAATTGATTGACGTTGGGATCGTGAGGTTGCAGGCGTGAGTGACATCGGTGGCCAGTCACTTATGGACTTTATGGATGCGCCCGTCCTAGTGGGCGACCCAGAGGGCTACGTCGTATTCGCCAACAAGGCTTTTGTGCGCGACCTGACCGCAAACGGGGAGTCGCCTCACGGCGAGCCATTGGCGTCGTTATTCGCCGGAGGTGGCCGCGAAGCGGTACTCGCCTCGGTTGCCGAAGTGTGCGCCAAGGGAGACCCGGTCAACTTTCGCATTCGCGAAGGAGGGCGTGGCTACCTTGTTCTCGCTTCCCCGATTCAGGCTGAAAACAGTCGGGTCGGTGTCGTGATTTTGTTGACCGATGAGCCGAGCATGGACAACCGGCTGCTCGACTTCCATCGGGAGATTCAAGAACCTCTCGACGAGACTCGCGCTTGCCTCGAGGAACTGCTCGAAGTGACCGGTGGCCGCAGAGACGAATGCTATCGCGAGATGGTCGAGCGCAGCTCCGCTGCTCTTGGCCGCGCGCGCAAGTGGAGCGATGAGCTTCACGGCTTGCTGTGCGGTGGTTCGGGCAACAAAGCCGAACTGACGCAGACCTTGCAACTCGGTCGGGTCGTGCGACAGGTCGTTGATCGCATGGAAGCAGAGTGTGAGCGTGCAACGATCAGCCTCACCACGTTGATCAGTACGCGGGTTGCCGACGCCAAAGGCGACGCAACACTGCTTGAAACCGCATTGGTTCGAATCCTGAAGCAACGGGTCGCCCAGGCGCCAGCGGGTTGTGAAATCACCCTGTTGGCCCGTGAAGTCGGTGGCGCCACAGAGCCCGGGATTTTGATCTCCGTAGTGGATCCGGGTGCGTTGCCCTCGAGTGTCGGCGCAAGCGATGAAAACGCCGATGCCGAACCGGGCGAGCAAACGCGAATGGTCCGCGAGATCGTCAAGTCTTTGGGCGGCGAGATCACGACTGTCAGCGAAGCCGGGGCTGGGCGGGTGACCGCGATCTGGCTCGAACGGGCTCGCGGCTGAGGCCGATTTCGGCCCTTCGTCACTTTTCGCATCTCAGCCCTTGTGGGCCCATTGTGGCCCATCCCCAGTCAAGCTCGACTGCTTGCGGGCATCCTACCGACCGAAAGCGCAATCTGTGGCCCGAGGCTCGTGTGGTAGTCCGCCGAGTCACGACAAAGCATGTTGCGAGGTCGATGCGCTTAGGTGCTGAAATCACAGAATGAGTGGGTACACTCCGGCCTCCCAAGGTCGGAGGTCACATCATTATGTCATCGAACGCAGCAAGAAAATCCGTCAAGCGAGTGTGTCTCGCTTATTCCGGGGGTCTCGATACCTCCGTCATTCTCCGCTGGCTCATCGAAGAGTACGACTGTGAAGTCGTTGCGTACTGTGCCGACGTCGGCCAAGAAGAAGAACTCGCCGGACTGCCCGAAAAGGCCAAAGCCAGCGGCGCTGTTGAGTGCGTGATCAAGGATCTGCGCGAAGAGTTCGTTTCGGACTACGTGTATGAAGCCGTGCGTGGCAACGCAATTTACGAGGGCGTCTACCTGCTGGGTACCGCGCTCGCGCGCCCGTTGATTGCCAAGCATCAGATTGACGTCGCCAGAGCGACCGGGTGTGATGCCGTGGCCCATGGCGCGACGGGCAAGGGGAATGACCAGATCCGTTTTGAGTTGACGTTCCGAGCGCTCGCGCCCGAGATTCACAACATCGCCCCGTGGCGCGAATGGGATCTGAAGTCGCGATCGGACTGCATCGACTATGCCGAGAAGTTCAACATCCCGATCACGGCCAGTCTCGAAAAGCCGTACTCGATGGATCGCAATATGATGCACATCTCGTTTGAAGGTGGGATCCTCGAAGATCCGTGGACCGAGCCCAAAGAAGAGATGTTCATGTTGACGAAGTCGGCGGCGGATGCTCCCGACCAACCGGTCGAGATGATCCTCGGTTTCGAGCAGGGCAGGGCCGTTTCGCTTGACGGTGAGACGCTTTCCCCCGCCGCGATGCTGACGAAGCTGAATGTTGTTGCTGGTGCTCACGGCGTTGGTCGAGTGGACGTTGTCGAAAATCGCTTCGTCGGTTTGAAGTCTCGCGGCGTATACGAAACGCCGGGTGGCACTGTGTTGCACGTTGCTCATCGGGCCATGGAGTCGATTACCATGGACCGCGAAGTCATGCATGAACGTGATCGCCAGGCACCGCGCTTCGCCGAGTTGATCTACAACGGCTTCTGGTTCTCTCCGGAGATGGACATGATGCGGGCCGCGATCGACTCGACTCAAGTGAACGTCAACGGTGAAGTACGACTGCGTCTGTACAAGGGCACCGTCACCGTATTGGGTCGCCGCTCACCAAATTCGCTCTACTCCGAGAAGCTCGTCACCTTTGAAGAGGACGACGGAGCCTACGATCAGACCGACGCAACGGGCTTTATTCGCCTGCAGGGCCTGCGTCTCGGCGGGATTCCAGACTAAGCGC